>JALNVY010000118.1 GCA_023231165.1 Syntrophales bacterium
AGGGATTCCAGTTTTTCAAAGGCCAGGAGAATATCGACATTTCCCTTACGTTCAATGGGGGAATAGACTTTGCTGCCATAGCGGACATGACTGGTAACACACCCCCCGCGCTGTGCCATGCCGTGAACTTCGCTTTTTTTGACATCAATGCCCGCTTCCATCATGACCAGGCAGAGAATGTCACTGGCCCGCAGGATTCCCTGGCCTCCGACGCCGGCCATGAGGACGCTTTTAACTTCCGATGTGTTTATTTTCTGTATAGTTGTTTTTTTAGCCATGATTTATTCTACCTCCACAATAGCGCCGACTTTGCAAACTTGCTGGCAGATTGTACAGCCGGTGCACAAATCGACGTCTATAAAGGAATTGCCCTCCTGCTTCTTGGCGTTTTTGATAACCTGATCGGCAGGAATATCCGCGAACTTCCTCCAGGCGATGGGCGGGCAACCCAATCCGATGCAGTTTCGGCAACCAATACATTTGTTTACATCGACGCGCAGTGGCTTGCGGGTTTCTATCTGGTGTCTCTTGAAAAGGACACAGGAACGACGGGAAATGACGACGGAGGAACCGGGTCTGGCAAGCTCTTCACGCATGACATCTCTCGTATTCTTAATATCGTAAGGGTCGATAACCCGCACACTGTCGATTCCGAGGACTTTAGCCAGGGCGAATATATCAAGTTCCTTGGCCTTTACGCCCTGAAGGGTGTAGCCGGTGGCCGGATGTTCCTGCATCCCTGTCATGGCCGTGGTCCGATTGTCACAGATAACGATGACGGCCTCTCCCAGGTTGTAGGCCATATTGAGCAGGGGAGTTATTCCGGAATGGATAAAGGTCCCATCCCCGATCACGCCAATAACCTTTCCCCTGCCTTTCTCCTTCAAGGCCTTGCTCATCCCGTGGGCCATGCCGATACTGGCCCCCATGCAGATGCAGGAGTGCAGTCCTTCCAGGGGCTTCATGAAAGATAGGGTATAGCAGCCGATATCGCCGGCCACAAAAGTCTTGAGCTTTCCCAGGACGTGGAAAAGTCCCCGATGCGGGCATCCTGGGCAGAGATTCGGCGGCCGGGGGGGAATCGCCACCTCGGGTAGTTTGAAGGCGGCCGGCTGTTTACCTTTGAGGGCGGTTTCGATAACCCCGGGATCGAATTCATTGGTGAACGGGAAGACATCCTTGCCCACTACCTCAATTCCCATCGCCCGGATCTGCTCTTCGATAAACGGGTCTAATTCTTCTATTACATAAAGCTTTTTAACCTTTGCGGCAAATTCGTGGATGAGTTTTTCCGGCAGGGGATGGACAATGCCCAGCTTGAGATAGGAGAATTCCGGGAAGACGTCCTTGGTATAATTGTAGGGCATCCCGGCGGTGATGACTCCTACCTCGGTACTGTTAATCTCCATCCTGTTTTCTGCAAAGGACTCGACAAAAGTTTTGAGGTTCTGCATCCGCTTTTCTACTTCCAAACGCCGGAGTCTGGCCATTGCCGGCACCATGACATATTTTGAAGGTGTAATGCGAATCTCCGTCTTGTCTTCTGCAGGCAGAGGATCTTCTATGATCACCACCGACTTGGAATGGGATACCCGGGTCGTGGTGCGCAGGAAAACGGGGGTATCAAACTTCTCGCTAAGGGAAAAGGCAATTTTTATGAATTCCTTCGCCTCTTGACTGTCCGCAGGTTCGAGCATGGGAATCTTTGCAAATTTTGCATAGTTGCGGTTATCCTGTTCGTTCTGGGAGCTGTGGAGAGAAGGGTCGTCGGCCGTGATGATGACCAGGGCGCCGTTGGTACCCGTATAACTGACCGTAAACAGGGGATCGGCGGCGACATTTACCCCGACGTGTTTCATAGTGACAAGGGCTCTGGCGCCGGCCACTGCGGCCCCGATCCCTACTTCGAGGGCGACCTTCTCATTGGGGGCCCACTCGGCATAAACGCCGTCGTATTTTGAAAATTCCTCAAGAATTTCTGTACTTGGCGTTCCCGGATATCCGACCCCGAACCGTATGCCCCATTCATAGGCGCCTCTGGCGATGGCCTCATTTCCTGACATCAATACTTTCATGTATACGCTCCCTGCTGTTTGCTATCCAAGACGGCTTCGTAAAAAGTCCGGATGCTTCGTTGCGCTGCATTCTTCGTCACTGCGGCGTACGACAAGTACGCCTCATTCCTCAGGTTTTGCGCGCCTTGCCTGCGAATCTCTTTACGAAGCCGTCGAAGATGCCCAATTTTTCGACGGCTTACGAGTTCATCATCCAAGGATAGCAATTTTTCTTCCGATGATAAGCTTCATCGCCGGATCATTTGTTTTATCCATTGATTTTTGGTAATATTCGACAGCCTTTTTATTATCCTTCATGGCTTCATAGGTTCTGGCAAGATTCGCCAGAATATCTCCCGCAAAGGGTTTACCGGCCTTGGCGTTCAAGGCCATTTCATATTGCAGCAGGGCGTTTTTATAGTCCTTTTTCACCTCGTAGCAATTGCCCAGGCCGTTGTAAACAAGGACGGTCAACTCGTTTTCCCCCGACTTATCCTTGAGATATCCTTGAAAGGCCTTCAACGCCGCATCGATTTGGCCAGCATTGAGATAGGCGTTCCCGATCCGGTACCGGGCCAGCGTCGCGGCTTCCGTGGACGGATATTTTTCGACTACCTCCTGCAGCGGTTTGATGGCGGCGGTCGCATCCTGACCAGCCATTCTGGTCCGGATTGTGTCCATGGCTGCCTTACTATAGAGGTTCATCGCCTTAGTTTCTTGCGTTTGCCGGTAGTAGGACCACCCTCCTATCAATACGAACACTGCCAACACGATGGTCGTCGCAACGGCGATATTTCGCTTGTGGGTCAGGACATAGTCCCTTACTTGCCCCAAGAGCACTTGTATTTTGTCCGGTTCCGTTAGTTCCTGTTTTGCCGCCTTATTTGACATGTCTCGCTCCTGTTTAATTATTATTTCTTGATAAATAGGTCCATAAGGTTGTGGCCGGGACTCACTATCAATCCCGAAGACTTTGCCGTTATCTCTCCATAGGATAAACCGGAACGGCGGTTTTCAGAAGTGACGGAAGAGTAGATGGCAAAGGGACTGGGGTCGGCGGCATGGGTGCGCATGATCAACGGCGTGGGATGGTCGCTCAGAACCATGACCCGCACATCTCCCAGTTCTTTGATCCCCTGGAGGACCGTACCGACGACTTTTTCATCGAAATCCTCGATTGCCTTTATCTTTCCCGCCAAATTCCCTTCATGGCTCATTTCATCCGGGGCCTCCACGTGAACAAAAACAAAATCCAGTTCTTTAAGGGTGGCGAGGGCCTTTTTTGCCTTGCCGACATAATTGGTATCCGTATAACCGGTTGCGCCTTCCACATGAATGGGTCTGAGGCCGGCATAAACGCCGATGCCATTGAGGAGATCCACCGCCGAGATTATCCCCCCGGTGATTTGATAGCGATCGGTAAGCTTGTCCATCCGGGGAGCCCTGCCCTGCCCCCATAACCAGATGGCATTGGCAGGCTTCTTTCCCCGGTTTATCCTGTCGAGATTAACGGGGTGTATTTCCAGTACCCGCTTAGCCTCTTTCATGAGGGACCGAATTTCCCCGGAACCCTCTCCCCGAGGCAGATAACCGTTTGTCATTTGCCCTGTTATGTCATGGGGCGGCGTTGTAGTCATAGCCGCTTCGCCATTACGCCATACAAGCAGATGTCGGTAACTAACTCCGGGAAAGAATTGATAATCTTTGTTTCCCAATTCACGGTCGAGATCGCGGATGATCGCTGCCGCTTCGGCGCTGGTAATATGACCGGCGGTAAAATCATCCATGATCGGGTCATCGCCCCCGCCCAGTGTTGTCAGATTGCAGCGGAAGGCGACATCCTGAGGACCCAGAACGATGCCCATGTTGGCTGCTTCCAGAGGCCCCCGGCCCGAGTAACATTTACCGGGGTCATAACCGAGGACGGTAAGATTGGCGACGTCGCTTCCCGGCTTGAAACCCTTGGGAATCGTATCTACCAACCCCAGGGTTCCTTCTTTGGCCATGAAATCCATATTGACCGTCCGGGCCGCCTCCAGCGGCGTCTTTCCCCCCAGTTCATCCACTGGGTAATCGGCCATGCCGTCTCCCAGCAATACAATATACTTCATCAGAACCTCTCGTCCTCGATACGAATCAACACGGTAGGTTCATGAACTATGTCCAATTGATCGATCCTCTGCAGGGCCTTCCGAACATCCTTCTCCCGGGCCTTGTGGGTAGTCATGACAACAGGCACCGCGCCTTCCTCCTTACGTCCCTTTTGAATCACCGAGGCAATGCTGATATTCATCTCCCCGAGGATTCCGGCTATCTTGGAGAGGACGCCCGCCTTGTCTGCGGCCATAAAACGGAAATAATAATTCGTTTGAATCTCCGAAAATGGAACCAGACGGATATCATCAATAATGTCTTCCCCGAGCGAGCGGTATGGAACCAGACGCGATACATCTTTAAGAATTTCTCTCGATAAATCTACGATGTCGCTGATAACGGCGCTCGCCGTGGGCATCATCCCTGCCCCCTGTCCATAGAGGAATACCGAACCGGAAGCGCTGCCGATGATATGAAAGGCGTTAAAATTACTGTTTACATTGGCCAGAATGTGATCGAAGGGGATCATCGTCGGATGAATACGCGCCTCCACAAGATCCCCACGCTCAAAGGCAAGGGCCAGCAGTTTGATGCGATAGCCGAACTCCCTGGCAAAATCTATATCCTGACGGCTAATCCGGGAGATGCCTTCCCGGTAAATGGTTTCGATATTGACCCGCTTCCCGTAGGCAAGGGAAAGGGTAATAGCCAGCTTATGGGCGGTATCGATCCCCTCGACGTCGAACGTCGGATCCGCCTCGGCAAAGCCGAGGGCCTGCGCCTCTTTGAGAACGTCCGCAAAGGGCTTTCCCTCGTCCGTCATTTTCGAGAGAATGTAGTTAGAGGTGCCGTTCATGATAGCCATCAGGGACTTTATCCGATTGGCTACCAGTGATTCCTTGAGGGTCTTGATGATGGGGATTGTCCCGCCGACACTGGCCTCAAAACGGATATCCACCTTTTCCCGGTTCGCGGCCTGAAATATTTCGTTGCCATATGTCGCCAGCAGCGCCTTGTTGGCCGTCACGACATGCTTTTTCCTGCGCATGGCCTCCATAATGAAGGTCCGCGCAGGTTCATAACCCCCCATGAGTTCGACAACGATTTGAATATCCGGATCATCGAGAATATCCGTGGCTTTTGTTGTCAGGACGTCCGTCGCCACCGTCACAACCCGAGGGGTTGTGATATCGAGATCGGCGATTTTCTTCAGGACGAGCCTGGCGCCAAGGCGTTTTTCGATTAGGTCGCCGCTTTCCTGCAGCAGCTTCACTACCCCTGCCCCGATGGTTCCGAATCCGATTAATCCCAGTGAGATCTTCTTCATGAAAAGGTTTCCTGAACATTTTTCGCTCGTGTTTATAATAGACTACCGGTTTTGTCAAAATAAATTGCCGATTGGAGGGAATAATTGACTTTCCCGGGGGATTGAGTTAAAAGATAGCCGCTACCTGCCACGGGAGCACATCTTCCTAATCCAATATTATCTCGTACACGATAAAGGATGAAACAATGACTGCATCATATAAACAGGCCGGTGTGAACATTGACCAGGCCAATCTATTTGTCGAAAAGATCAAACCCCTTGTGAAAACTACGGCCCGGAAAGAGGTCATGAGCGGCCTCGGCGGCTTCGGCGGTCTTTTCCATCTCGACTTGAAAAAGAACCCGGACCCTGTCCTTGTTTCCTCCACGGACGGCGTTGGAACCAAGCTCAAGATTGCCCAGATGCTCGACCGGCATGATACGATCGGTATCGACCTGGTGGCGATGTGCGTCAATGACGTTATCGTTCAGGGCGCGGAGCCGCTTTTTTTCCTCGACTATTTAGCAACGGGAAGAATCCGCATGGAAACGAGTATCCAGATCATTACCGGCATCGTCAAGGGATGTCTGGATGCCGGCTGCGCACTGATCGGCGGTGAAACGGCGGAGATGCCGGGATTTTATAAAGACGACGAGTATGATCTGGCCGGTTTCTCTGTCGGCGTTGTAAATGCCGACCGGATGATCGATGGTTCAGAGATCCGGGTTGGGGATCGTATCATCGGTATCGCCTCCAATGGCCTGCACAGTAACGGCTATTCCCTGGCCCGGAAGATAGTTTTTGAAATCGCCTCTCTCGATATTCAGACCCATCCTGCCGGTCTCGAATGTTCTATTGGGGAAGAAATGCTGAAGCCGACCCGCATCTATGTCAAACCCCTCCTCAATGTTATCAAGCATTTCCATATCAAAGGACTGGTTCATATCACGGGCGGCGGTTTTTTAGACAACATTCCCCGCATTGTGCCCCTTTCCTGCAAAGCAGTGATTTACGCTGACAGTTGGTCTATCCCTCCCATTTTTACCCTTCTGAAGGAGTTGGGTAATGTGGATGAAATTGAGATGCTGCGTGTCTTCAATATGGGCGTCGGTATGATGATGATTGTCTCTGAAAAGGACGTTGCCGAAATAATGGATCGCCTCGAAAAACTTGGCGAAAAGCCATACTGTATCGGTCATATCGAAAAGCGCGATCCTGAGGAACCGCCGGTGATATTTACAGCATCATGAAGAAAATACTTCCCCTGGGCATCCTCGTTTCCGGCAGTGGCTCCAATCTCCAGTCGATCATTGACCATATCGAGAGCGGTAAACTTGATGCCGTCATAAAGGTGGTCATCAGCAGCAGCACGGAGGCCTATGCGCGGGAGAGATGCCAACGCCATAACATTCCCTTTGTGGTCATCAACCATAGAGATTTCCCTTTGCGGGACGCCTTCGATCAGCAGATGATTGATGTTCTGCAATCCCGGGGTGTCGAACTGGTGGTCATGGCGGGTTTCATGAGGATTCTGACCGCCCGTTTTTTATCTTCCTTTCCCATGCAGATCATGAACATCCATCCCGCTCTCCTTCCTGCTTTTCCCGGGTTGCATGTGCAAAAAAAAGCCGTGGAGTATGGCGTTCGCTTTTCCGGTTGTACGGTCCATTTTGCCGATGACGGCGTGGATACCGGCCCGATCATCATTCAGGCCGTGGTTCCAGTTCATGAAGAAGATAATGAGGACAGCCTGGCACAGCGCATCCTGAAAGAGGAACACAAGATCTATCCTCAAGCCATTCAGTGGTATGCCGAGGGCAGGCTGGAGGTAAAAGGACGGAAGGTTTATCTAAAAGGGGCGGAAGCATTGACGAACACGCCACTATATAACCCATCCCTAACGATATGATAAGTTAGAGGAGGAATCATGCTATGGTGCCA
>JALNVY010000119.1 GCA_023231165.1 Syntrophales bacterium
ATCGCACCTAATGTTGCAGCGCGTGGTCACATCATACGTCGATTCCCGGAGAAAAAAGAACTTTCGAACTTTTTCCCATAATTGACGCACCTCGGGGTCAGCCAGAAGTTCGGAGAACTTCCAAGTCTTCATTCCGTTCTGGCAGTGGGATTTCGCTGCGGTGTTCATACTATCCATAGATCAGCCAAAAGTTCCTCGTTTTATTCATGCAGCCTGCTTCTGCTTAATATATTCGGCAATCAGGCGAATGCTGCTGAGTTTGGGATAGTCATCTTCATCGATGGCAATGCCGTATTCATCCTGAAGAACGAGCACCACCGTCGCCAGATCCATACTATCAACACCCAATTCATCGACCAGATCGAGATCGGGGTTGAACGACTCCGGGGTGATATCTTCCAATTTGAGCTCGAATATAATAATTTCGGCAATGCGAACGAGCAAAGCCTCTTTATCCAGATTTGCAGACATTCCCTATCCTCCTCGCCTATAATGAATAAGCCTCCGCCTCAAGGCCCTTGATTTTTCTCCTGCAACGTCTCGACCGCCATCAGGCCTGTGCACGCCGTCTGCCCGTTCACTTCCACCTTGAATTGATAGGAAGCTTGGCCGGGGCGATCCGATGAAGTTGCTGTTATCTTCAACAAATCATCCGGCTTCGCGGGCAGCCTGAACCTGACCCTGTGAATCGCCGATACTTTGATCTCTCTTCCCTGCTCGGCTTCATGATGGGAAATGGCATCCCGCACCATGGATAGGATCGCAATGGCTGGCAAAACCGGCGCCTCCGGGAAGTGGCCAGAAAACCACGGCGACGACGCACTCGCCCGTGCCTCCGCCAAAACGTATCCTTCGGGTGACCTTGCAACCGATATTTTATGCCATATCTCTTGCATAAAAGCGATGACTCATCAACAATTCATTGAACTTTGTTTATCTATCATCAGCCGGGGAGCATATCAATATTTTTTGTAGCTGACCAGTTGTTTCGACTGAAAACTTAAGCATCCTCAGATCCTTTATCCATTACCTTTTACTATTCAGCTTTCAGCCTATCCACCTTCACCATCACCGGCCTGGCGATCAGTTCGGACAGAGGGATCACTTCCAGGCCTTTATTTTTCAATCCGTCCAGGATTAAATCAACCTCGTGCAGCCATGCTTCGACGCCGCCGGCGCTTCGCGGGCGGACATCATGAAGCAGGATGATATCATCGGCTTTCACCTTTTTCATAATTTTTTCGGCGAGCCCATGGATCCGCCGATTCCCGAAATCCCCGGCCCGGCAGGAGAAAATGACGCAATAAAGCCCCGCTATACGCAGAAGATGGTCCAGCTTCGGATTGGCAATGCCTACGGGTGGCCGGAACGCCAGGGGAGAGATGCCGAAGCGATGGAGCAGCGTCTGCGTCGAGGAAATCTCCCGCAACAGTCTTTCCGTTCGGCGCAGCATCAAGAAAGGATCATGGCTATATGAGTGATTTCCGATGTCATGACCTCGCTCCACAATCGCCGAGATGAGATGGCCGTATTGGCCGGCCCTTTCTCCAGTAACAAAGAAGGCGCCTCTAACGCCGTGCCTGTCCAGCAGTTGTAAAAGCGCCGGGGTTGTCGCCGGATCCGGCCCGTCATCGAAGGTGAGGGCCACAGCCGATCTTCCCGTGCGTCCCCGGCTGACGACCGGCAAAATGAAACCGGATGCCGGATGAAACGCCGCGGCCACACAGAGGACCACAAAGATGAATAAGGGCAAGGCAGCCCATTCGACGCGCACAACGGCCAAGGCCAAGGCGAGGAGCATCGCCGCAATACCGGCGGCCGCGGCGGGCGGGATAGTATCCATCTTCCCGCGGTCTGCTTTCATCGTACCAGATGCTCCCATAGGGGCCCCACCTGCCCTCTGGCATGTAGCCGCGACAGCGCCTTGAACATCCCGGGCGGGCCGCTGCCGACCACCCAATTCGGGCGGCCGGCAGCGTGTTCATTCATCAACGCCATCCCGCGCGCCCGGCTCAGGGACGGCGACCAGTAAAAGACCGGATACAGGAGATTCGCCGCAGAATCAAGCTGCCCCTCCCGAACGGCCCGCTCATGCAGAACCGTATGCGGGTAAATTCTCACCCCATTGTAGACGAAAAAAACCGTTTTCTCCAATTGACAGGAATTGGACAGTGTTTCCTGGATAGTGTCCTCATCTTCCCCGGGTCCCCCGAACATGAGGTAATGGGCAACATGCAGGCCAGCATCCAGGGCCGACCGGTGGGCGAAGAAAACCTCCTCTTTCACAAAAGGCTTATGATAAAGACCAAGCACCAAATTAGAGAGGGACTCGGTGCCGAATTCCACGTGCCGGAGTCCTGCATCGGCCAGCACCCGGTAGTAGTCCGGCGGCGGGCATGTCGGGGTAAAAAACCCTCCCCAGGGAATGGAGACGCCGGCCTTCTGGAAGGCCAGGGCTACTTCCCGGCTTTGTTCGTAGCTGCCGTTGAACGTCGAATCCGTGATGAACAGGTATTTCGCCCCGGCATCCTGAAGCATCCGGGCCGTCTGGCCCGTTTCCGCCGGCGGTACGAAGCGGAACCGCCTGCCCTCAATATGTGGGTATGTACAATAGATGCAGCCGAAGGGGCAGCCGCGTTTGGTCTGCAAATTGAGCATGCCCCCCCTTTTCAGGTAATAGGAAGTATAGGAATGATGTGGAAAGATGCCGCGCCCGAAGGGGATTGAGATGGGTTCCTGGTACACGGCCGGACCCTTCCCTACCACGATGCCGGGGAGACCGGCGCCCGATTCTCCCCTTTCCAGGGTCTCGATAAGAAGCGGCAGCCGCTCCCCTTCGCCGATCACACCATAATCGGCATCAAGTGCGGCCATAAATTCCCGGGGCAGGATGGTAAACCCGCTCCCCCCCAAGACGATGACGCCCTCCGTATTTTGCCTGATTACCTCGATCAAGCCGGCAATCTCCCCAATCAACGATTGCGTGCAAACCACATCGACATTATCTATATTACGGATGGATACTCCGACGACATCGGGACGGAAACCGGAAAGAACGCCGGCAAGGGCGGCAGCAGTCTTCAGTTCGTTCATATCGGCACACTGGACCTGATGGGGCGGCGAGATGGCATGCATGACATAGTCGAGACCGATGGGGTACGCCGGATAAGGTTCCTTCACGGTATTCGTCGAGAGGAGCAATACCTTCACAACAGTCTTCCCACCACTTCCCGCATGAATTTTTCATGGCCGATCACCTGCCGGACGGCCTGAAAAGACCCCAGTATGGTCCCCATAATACCCGAAGCCAGCCTATTCTGACCGGCGAGGGACAACCCTTTGACAGGCGAGCGATTCAAGGATGCCGCCTTAAAAAGTTGTTTCGTCGTACGCATGATCCCGTATGCCGATCCGCCGGGACTGCTCACACCATCCCGGATGGTGAGCGGCGAATAGACGTCCAGGACGTTCATCTCCCGCAGGCCGAATAACTTGGCTGCCTCGTCGAGCAGCGGACGCGCCCGCTCCTGCTTGGCCGCCTCGTATTCACTGCCGCGCTTCCCCGACGTCGTTTTTTCCCAGGGTCGCCATTCCTCGATATCGCTGGAGGTAATCGTGGACAGGAGATTCATTCCCGGTTGTCCGCTCTCGCGCAGTTGGTGGAAAATCCCTCGGTTGAGAGAACCGTCTGCTTCGGTGAAGAGGCGGTAGACATTATAAGGCAGCGCCCGGTGCGAATCGGCGGGAACGGCGGCATTCACGCCGAGGAGCCCTTTGGTGTTTTCCAGTTGAGCCACCCGTTCACGATAGGAAGGCCGGACCACAGCACGGGGTAGCAGAGATACGACCGTCTCCGGATGAACGGCGGCAATGACGACATCCGCCGGGAGAGTGCGTCCGGAGCTTAAAACGGCGCCCTTTACACAACCCGCTTCCACTTGAATCGCCGCAACGCCGTCCCCGGCCAAGATATTTCCGCCCAACGAACGGAGTTGAGACACGAAAGCCTCCGCCATGACCGTGCCGCTGCCGACCAAACGCCAGGAGGAGAGGAGATAGGAGGCCAGGGTCATGTAGTAATAATAGACCGGGCATTTCTGCAGGGGAATCCCGATCAGCGTGGCCGGGACTCCCAAGACGGCGGTTAGCCGGGGGGAACAGCCCAGGTGGAACAGTCGCTCTCCCATAGATTCGAAGCGTTCCGGGGAAAAGACGGACAGGGCCGGAGAAAGGAAAATTTCAAATGCCGACAGCGACCGTGATATTCCCCTCAGGTCGGCCATGATCATTGTAATCTGGAGCTGCTCTTCGGGAAAGGTTCGCCTCAGGTTTTCTTCAAAGGCATCGATGCCGGCGGGGAGGTTAAATTCAAAATCGTCGAAAATGTAGCGGTCGATGATGCCTTCGGCGCCCATACGTTCCAGGGGGATCAGCGGCGTGACGCCGAGGGCGTCCCATAATTGGCGCAACAGCTGTCCCTGGTCGAGGGCGCCCAGATAGTGGACGCCCACGGGGCAATCAATGCCGGACCGGCGGTAGCTCCGCATCAGCCCTCCGGGCTGCTGGTTCTTTTCCACGACCGTCACCGGAATCTGGAGCTGCGCCAGGATGATGCCGGCACTCAACCCCCCGATGCCGGAACCGATAATCAGGACCTGCTCAGGCATGCCTCGTTACGCAAATACCGGTGCGGTCAAACCCCCGGCGCCGGCATTGTTCTTTGTCCGGTGATGGTAGACATGATCCGCTAACGCTGCGACGGAGGCAAAGACCTTGATGCCCAGTTCTTTGCTGTCGATTTCGATGCCGTAATCTTTTTCCAGCATCATGACCAGTTCCAGGACATCAATGGAATCCAGTCCGAGATCGCCGCCGATAAGTTGTCCGTTTTCGTCGATATCCTCTGGAGACACGTCCAGGAGGTTCAGGGTCTCGATAATTTTTTGTTTCAATTCAATAATCAACTGGTTCATAAGCTTCCTTCGTCATTATCATTATCGTCCCGGAGGGGACGCCAATTCAGACGCCATTTTGAAGAAGGCCTCCTTAAACGTCGGATCGGTCAAGACGGTTTGAATTCGTTGGTTGGTCATCTGATACGCCCGCTTCTCGAGAAATTCTTTTGTCCGGTTTGCCTCCTAAACCAAATCTCCCGTTGCAGCCTCTATACAATACCGGTTCAGGAAAAGTCAACATATCACCGATATTACCATATTTTATTACCTTATTTCGTCTTTCCTCGTGCTTCGACGATACAGAATATGCCGTTGCCCTCCACGGCCGGGGTGAAGCATTGATCGTCCAACAGGCAGGTCGTCCTGCGGCGGTTGCCGCCTATCCAGCGGTGGATCAGATGGGCTTACGGATGAATGGGCGGCAAATGGAGATATAGTCGGCAAGGCCGCCATCCCGTAAAAGTTCGGCACCTGATATTTGACAGATCTTTTACCTTCTGTAGCAGGTCTGTCAAGTTAATCCGGCGAAGAAGCAATATTTCCATTGACTTCACGACATATATCCTTTAAATACAAGCCGTTTCGTAATCTTATCTTCTTTGGTTTTGAGGAAATGCTCTATGCTGCGCTCGGTTTTTATGGTAACCGTAAGTGTTATAATTACGGCCTTTATCTCCACCTGTTGCGTGATTTTCTCGTTGCTGGGAGCATCGGAAAATTCCATCCACAAGGTCGCCCGGATCTGGGCGACAATGCTCCTGAAAATAACCAATGTCCAGGTCAGTGTCCTCGGCACGGAGTATATTTCCACGGAACGACCTCAGATCTTCATGTCCAATCATCAGAGCGATTTCGACATCTTTATCGTCCTGGCCTACTTACCCGTCCAATTCCGCTGGCTTGCCAAGAAGGAACTTTTTCGGATACCGGTGTTCGGCAAAGCCATGAAAAAAGCAGGTTATATTGAAATAGACCGGCAGAATCACGAGCGGGCCATGCAGAATCTCGTAGAAGCATCCCGAAAGATCCGGGAGGGAAAATCGGTCATGAGTTTTCCTGAAGGCACCCGGAGTATGGACGGGACCATCAAGGCTTTCAAGAAGGGGATGTTTCACCTGGCCCTCGAGGCCGGAGTACCCATCGTTCCCATCACCATCATCGGGGCTTCCGAGATCATGCCCAAGCGTTCCCTGAAGATCAATCCCGGCAGAATCACAATGATCATTGATCGACCGATCGATGTCACAGCCTATTCGGAAGATTCCCGTTCGGAACTGACCGAGCGGGTACGAAGTGTTATCATTAATAATTTTCACTCACGGCGGTAACCACGGGTCCGATGACAGAAAATCCGCCTCCAGGCAAAAGAAGGGCTGAAATTATCGGCGTTATCTGTTTTGCCGCGGGGCTGTTTCTCGTCCTTTGTCTTGGATCATACAATCCCCATGACCCTTCCTTTACCCGCTTTCTTCCCGGGGAGGTTAAAGTTCATAACCTCATCGGGACTTTCGGCGCTTACACATCGGACAGCTTGTTCCGGCTTATCGGACTCAGCGCCTTTTTTCTGCCCGTAGTATTCTTTATCTGTTCTTTTAAATCTTTTCTTAATGGCGCCTTCCGCATCACCCTGACCCACCTGGGCGGGGCGCTGCTTTTTCTCCTGTCCTTCTCCGGCTTGTCCGCCCTCATCGTTCAGCAGGTCAACATCTATCAAATCCCCCTCCGGGCCGGAGGCCTCCTCGGCGAGGCGGTGCATTTTTATCTGACCTACTATTTCAATCTTGCCGGAACCTCCATTCTGCTTTTGCTCATGCTGATTCTGGCCTTCATGCTGATGATCCATCTGTCTCTCGTTTCCCTCGCCCATTGGTTTTTAGATCATCTCAAGAGTGGTTGGCAAAGGCTGCAATATCTTTTTTCCGGTCTCATACGACGACTCAAACCCAAAGTCAAACCAACCCAGGCTTCCATAAAGCCCCCCAGGGAGCCGGCGCTGGAAACGCTCCGTATCGATGAACCGGCCTCGCCTCCGGACAAGGCGCGCCTTCCCAAGGCGAAACAGACCCATTTTGAGTTTTTCCCAGTTCCCGGAACCTTTACCCTGCCGCCTCTGGAGCTTCTTGATGAAATCGAACGACGGGACACCAGGATGAAGAAGGAAAGCCTGATCGCAAATGCCAGTATTCTGGAAAAGAAGCTTGCCGATTTCGGCGTCGAGGGAAAGGTTGTGGAGGTCCACCCCGGCCCGATCATCACCCTCTACGAACTGGAACCGGCGCCGGGGGTAAAGATCAACAGGATTACCAACTTATCCGATGATCTTGCCCTGGCCTTAAAGGCGGCCAGCATCCGGATCATCGCCCCGATCCCCGGCAAGGCCGTGATCGGCATTGAAATTCCCAACCTCGAGCGGGAAGCGGTCCATCTCCGGGAC
>JALNVY010000120.1 GCA_023231165.1 Syntrophales bacterium
ATACCGCTGCTAATCATCTCTACCTCCTTTTTCTTATATCAACAAGAAAAACAGATAGATAATGATCGCTTGACTATAAACTGTCAACCATCATTTTGTTACGTATAGCAGGAAGCTTGTGGATGGGCAATATGAACAAAAATATTATTGATCTGATCCGATCAGACTATGTGCAGAGTTGTATTTGAAATAAAGTTCCTCAATGATATACGATGTTTTATCGTCGATTGCATTTCTTCTTTTACTCCGCAAAAAATCTTTGCCATTTAATATAAAAATCCCACTATCCCCCTTTGCTAAAGGGGAAAGGCAGGATTTTTATGCTGAGCTGAGCCCGCTGCGGGCGTGATGTCTAGTAGCGATACTGTTCCGGCTTGAAGGGGCCCTTCGCGGAGACGCCGAGATAATTCGACTGCTCTTTCGTTAACTTGGTCAGTTTAGCCCCAAGACGGCCCAAGTGCAGTCTCGCCACCTCTTCATCCAGGATCTTGGGCAGGATGTACACTCCGGGTTTATACCTGTTTTTCACTAATTCTAGCTGGGCCATGCACTGGTTCGTAAAGCTGTTGCTCATGACGAAACTCGGATGACCCGTGGCGCAACCGAGATTAACGAGACGCCCTTCCGCCAGAACAATGATCGACCGGCCCGAGGCGAGGGTCCATTTATCTACCTGTGGTTTGATCGTTTCTTTCTTGCACTGCTTGCTGTTCTCCAGGTAATGCATGGCGATCTCGCTGTCGAAATGTCCAATATTGCAGATGATCGCTTCGTCTTTCATCTTTTCCATGTGGGCGCCGGCAATGACCTCACAGCAGCCCGTTGCCGTCACAAAGATGTCCGCCACAGATACGACATCTTCCATGGTTACCACTTCATAACCTTCCATGCCCGCCTGGAGGGCGCAGATGGGATCGATTTCCGTGATGACCACCCGGGCGCCGAATCCTCTCATCGACTGGGCCGAGCCCTTGCCGACATCGCCATAGCCGCAAATCACCACGAGCTTTCCGGCCACCATGACATCCGTCGCCCTCTTGATACCGTCAACGAGGGATTCACGACATCCGTAGAGGTTGTCAAATTTTGATTTTGTCACCGAATCATTGACGTTAATAGCGGGAAAGAGCAGTTCCCCGTTTTTTTGCATCTGATATAAACGGTGCACGCCCGTCGTCGTTTCTTCGGAAACGCCGATCACCTTGGCCGCAACCTTCTGCCAGCGTTGCTTGTCCTTTTTATATCCCTGGGCGAGGCGCTCCATAATAATGCGAAATTCCTTATTCTCGGGGATATCCTTCAGGATACCCGGGTTCTTTTCCACATTGACGCCCTGATGGATCAAGAGTGTAGCGTCGCCGCCGTCATCGACAAGCAAGTCGGGACCAGTTCCATCCGGCCAGGTGATCGCCTGTTCCGTACACCACCAGTATTCCTCCAGGGTCTCGCCCTTCCAGGCGAATACGGCAGCCGTACCCGCTTTGGCGATGGCCGCGGCGGCATGATCCTGGGTCGAAAAGATATTACAGGAGGCCCAACGGAGATCCGCTCCCAATTCCTTGAGGGTCTCGATGAGCATCGCCGTTTGAATGGTCATGTGCAGGCTGCCCATGATCTTTTTCCCCTGTAGGGGTTTCCGGGGACCGTACTTTTTGCGGACCGCCATGAGGCCCGGCATTTCATTTTTCGCCAACTCCATTTCCTTGCGTCCCCAGCCGGCCAGGCCGATGTCGGCGACTTTGTATGGTACTGATAGGTCAATCTTTTTGTAAGCCACAAATCCTCCTTATTTATACCTTAAAGGCCGGCCGCAGTCTTCAGGGCCGCCACCTTATCCGTTTTCTCCCAAGGAAAATCATCCATGAAGAGTGTCCTGGGTATCTTTTTATACGTTCTGCTATTGAGTAAATCGAAATTTTCGATCATCCCCCTGGGGGTGAGATCGAAGATCTCGGCAATCATTTTCCCCAGTTCATCATCCCCGATCTGCCCCGATCCGAAGGTATTGACATAGATCGAAATGGGCTTGGCGATCCCGATGGCGTAGGCGACCTGAACGGAGCACTTCTTTGCGAGCCCGGCGGCAACGATGTTTTTCGCTGCATAACGAGTCCCGAAAGTCGCTGAACAGTCGACTTTTTCCGGCGTCTTGTTCACAACCGCCCCGCCGCCGATCTGGGCCCCCGGATAACCTCCATAAAGTTGCACCACCAGCTTCCTTCCCGTCACCCCTGAATCGGCGGCGCTGCAAGAATTGATTGCCTGCCATTCACCGGTCGGGTTGAAGAGAAAAACTGTTTTGTCATCCACATGATCTTGCAGGGCTTCCATAGCAATATCGCGGGCAACGTGCTCGATGGTGTTGCGGAACGTATCAGGAACCTGACGATAATCAATGGCATTGGACATGAGGATCGTCGCCACGCGAACCGGAACCATATTTTCGTCGTATTCCACGGTCACCTGGCCTTTTCCATCGGGGGCAAAAACCGGATTGCCGCAATATTCAAATGCCCGCATCAAACGGTTTCCAAGCACGTATGGGAGGGGCAACAACTCCGGCGTCTCATCACAGGCAAAACCGTAAATAATACCCTGATCACCGGCGCCGATCTCCTGATATTTTCCCAGTTCGGCCCTGGTCCCGATATTGATGTCCGGGGACTGGGGAATCATGGCGTTGAGAATCCCCATCGAACTGCCATTAAGACCGACGGCCGAGTCTCTGTAACCCAGGGACAGGACCGTTTTTCGAGTCACCTTCTCAATGTCCACATAACTTCTCGTGGCGACCTCCCCGCCGATGACACAGAGGCCCTTACCAAGAAAGACCTCCAGCCCGCAGTGCGGCATATCATCGATGGTCATGCCTATCTTCTTTTCTTCAGACAGAATCTCGGCAATAATATTGGCTGCGATGGCATCACAGACCATATCCGGGTGTCCGACCTTGACGCTCTCCGATGTGATGTACATGGGCGCATCTCCTTTCATGACATTCTCAGCCTGCCCATTAACACAACCCTTTGAATGACTTCAATAACTTTTTAAATCGAATTATATCTTGAGAACTTGGGGCTGAACAATCCCGCAGGAAATGACATAGGTAAGGGCCTCTTCTACGGTCATGTTCAGCTCGATGAGATCCCGCTCGGGAATCACCAGCAGATAGCCCGAGGTGGGGTTGGGAGTGGTGGGAACAAAAACATTTGTGCAGGGCTGCCCAACATGGCGCCAGATCCGGTCATTGGCATGGCCGGTAACAAAGCCTATGGTATAGGCGCCGGGGCGAGGAAACTCCACGAGAACGACCTTTTTGAAACTCCGGCTTTTGTTGACAAACATTCTGTCCACAACCTGTTTGGCTCCATCATAGACACTCCGTATCACGGGTATCTTGTGAAAGACGGACTCTCCAAAGTCAACAATCCTGTTCCCGATGTAGCTCTTCATTATCAGTCCGGCGACAAAAATCAGCAGAATGACGAAAATAACGCCTAGACCGGGGATATGAAACTGCAACAGGGTATCGGGATGAAAACGATTGGGTATGATCTGAAGCAGGTTATCCATAAGGGCAATGAGAAAAAAGAGGACATACAAACTCAGACCGATGGGAATTGTCGCCGCCAGCCCGGCAATGAATATCTGTCTGATTTTCTTTCTCATTTCTTTATAATCTCCCGGATAGACAAACGGGCAAGGCATATACCCGCCTTGCCCGGATCTCACCGATTAAAATAGTTCTCAAGATCTGCTTGTCAGCTTGTTTTTTTGATCTTATTATTGCCGTCGAGGAGGACGCATTTAGGCGACCAGCCCTTGAGCTCCGAAGCCTCGGCGGTGACATACGTCGCGATAATGATCACGTCTCCCTTTGATGCCTTGTGGGCCGCGGCGCCATTCAGACAGAAAGTACCCGATCCTCGGGCGGCCTTGATCGCGTAGGTGGTGAAGCGTTCGCCATTGGTAACATTGTAGATGGCGACTTTTTCGTAGGGAATGATGTCCGCCGCTTCCAACAGGCCTTCGTCAATGGAAATGCTTCCCTCATAATGCAGGTCCGCACCCGTTACTACGGCCCGATGGAGTTTTGACTTGAGCATGAACCTCTGCATATTCACAACTCCTTAATTTATATCTCCAGAGGATCTCCGAAGACGTAATTATCGATCAAACGAGCCGCCCCCACCCGCACGGCCAGGGCGATGACGGCCTCGCCGCCTAACCTTTCGATGTCCTTCATGGTCTTGGTATCACAGATATGTACGTAATCGATCCGGGCATGAGGATGATCCCCGATAAATGTCCGAACCTTGTTAACGATGACTCCCGCATCCCTTTCGCCCCGGTTATACATTTCCTTGGCCATCTTCAGGGAACGGCTTAGACTTAAGGCCGATTCCCGCTCCTCAGGCTTGAGATAAATATTCCGGGAACTCATGGCCAGACCGTCCGTTTCCCGCGTCGTCTGCATGGCGACGACCTCAAGATCCATATTCAGATCGATGACCATCCTCTTGATTGCCGTCAGTTGCTGAAAATCCTTCTTGCCGAAAATGGTAACATGGGGTTTGACCATATTAAAGAGCTTACAGCACACCGTGGTAACACCCCGGAAATGCCCGGGCCGGGAAAGACCGCAGAGGTTGTCCGTAACCCCTTCCACATTTACATAGGTCTGGTAATTATCAGGATACATTTCCTCGTTGGGGGGATAAAAGATGACATCGACGCCCACGCTTGCCGCCATTTTCCTGTCTCTTTCAAAATCACGGGGATACTTGGCCAGATCCTCGTTGGGACCAAACTGGGTCGGATTAACGTAGATACTGATAACCAGGCAATCCCCCTGTTTCCGGCCGTTTCTCATCAGATCGAGATGGCCCTCATGAAAATAGCCCATGGTCGGCACAAAGGCGATTTTCTTACCAGCGATTCTCAAGGACTCAGCATAAGCCTGCATTTCCTTGACCGTCTCGATAATCTTCATAGGCGCACCCCTCTTCAAACCAAAAAAAACCTCGCCGTCGCTTGACGGGAGGCCTGGAATTTCGTCCCTGTTACATTCCCTTAACCTTCCGTCCCAGTCCCTTAGGGGATCCAAGCGGTAAGGGTCCCCTATCAGAACCTCCACTGATCGTCAAGGTTTTTCTTGAGTTATTTAAAAGGGAAAAACTGCTGTGAATTTTTTGAATTGTTTACCCCGTCATCATAGATGACACAGGTGTTGCCACCCTGATTTTTTGCCTGGTACATGGCGTTGTCGGCGTTTTTTGCCAGGGCGTCGAAGTCTTCACCGTCCCGTGGATAAAGGACGATGCCGAGGCTTGCATTGATCAGGAAAGATTGCTCCCCGACTTCTACCGGCTTTTGAAAGGCGGCGATGATCTTTGCCCCCAGTTTTTCCACATCTCTTACCTTACGGATACCGGGCAGGAGCGTCATGAATTCGTCGCCTCCCGTGCGGGCTACGGTGTCCCCTTCCCGAAGTTGTTTTTTAATACGTTCCACAAAGGCGCAAAGGATGCAATCGCCCATGTAGTGGCCATAAGAATCATTGATCTCTTTGAATTTATCGAGATCCAGCATCATCACCGCAAGTTGTTCACTGTTTCTTTTTGCCTGGGTCAGGGCCAGGATAAGGCGGTCGTGAAAGAGAATACGATTCGGCAATCCCGTCAAGGCGTCATGATAGGCCATCCACTGAATAGTCTCCTCTGCCTTTCTCCGCTCCGTTACATCATGCAGAATCCCCATGAAACCGATTGGCTTTCCCTTGCTGTCCTTTTGCAAAGAGACGGAAATTTCCACATATTGTTCTTTTCCATCCAGACGGTTGACGCGATTCACCAGTCCCTTTTCCGGTTCACCGGTCATGAAGACGCGATGGAAGATGTTATAAATATCAACATCCTCTCCCTCAAGGGAAAAATCCCTGAAACTCATGCCCTTGAGTTTATGGCGGGGGATGCCGGCAATCCGTGCGCAGGCGTCATTGCTGAACTGAATGGTTCCTTTCAGATCAACTTCATAATAACCGTCGCCGATGTTTTCGATGATCGTCCGGTATCTTTCCTCGCTGGCCCTCAGGGCATCCTGTGCTAACTTCCGATCAGTAATATCAACATGGTTCCCCTCATAATAGAGAAAACGTCCTTGATCATCTCTGACTTCTCTGGCGTTTACGGATACCCAGAACACGCTTCCGTCTATTCTATAGGTGGCGTGTTCGAAATCTTCTATGAAGCCTTGCCTTTTTATCGTCTCTTTAAAATATTCGCGATCTTCGGGGTATACGTAATGTTGCCTCGCCATGTCCGTGATCGCGGCGATCATTTCTTCCGGTGAAGCAAATCCGCACATCTTTGCCATGGTGGGATTGACACGGATGAACCGGCCTTCGGGACTACTCTGAAACATACCCTCAAGGGCATACTCAAAAATCTGCCGGTAATTGCCTTCACTTACTCTCAAGGCCTGTTCCGTTTTTTTTATATCGGTCACATCCCGCATGGATTCGATAGCCCCTACCACCTTTCCCCCTGTATCGAAAAGAGGGCTTGCCTTGGCCCAGAGGTAAACTTTCTGACCTCGCACTGTATTTGGGCGAACAGGTTCAGCAATCAGGCATGTTCCCTCTTTGCGGATGATGGCATACTTACTGATGATGTCCGGATCGTCCGATCTTATAAAATCGATAAGAATAGGACGGCGATCGCCGTAAAAGGGGATGGCGTATTCATAATCGCCCTTACCCAGCATATCTTCATGCCCGATACCGGTCATCTCCGCAATGGCCTGGTTCCAGGCAATGACCTTGCCTTCCTTATCAATTGCCAAAGTTGCATCGGGCAGAAAATTGATCATATCGATCAGACGTTTCTCCACTTCCCGGCGCTTTTCTTCCATCAGCTTCTTTTCGGTCACATCCATGGAATTTCCAAGGATGGCCTGTCTCCCCTGGTAGGTGATGGCGGTAACCGTCTCCATAATCCAACGGATCTGCCAATCCCTGGTAATGATCCGGAATTCATATGGTTCTGTTCTCAGACCTTTAAGCATCTCCCGGGCCAGCTTATTTACCAGGTCTCTGTCTTCGTGATGAACGATACTGAAGGCGTCACGGCCCACGAGGTCTATAGGCGTGTATCCGGCATAGGAGGCGGCATTCCGGTTGAGGTAGCTAAAAAGACCGTCCTGAAGCACATAGATACCTCCAAATGAGGCCTCGGCGATGGTCTGGTAAAAATCATTCTGTTGGATCTGGTCTTCTCTGATATGAGATATTTTCATGAAATTTGACCGGTGAAAGTTTTAATATTTTTGTTAATTAG
>JALNVY010000121.1 GCA_023231165.1 Syntrophales bacterium
ATAAGGAGCGCTACGGAAATGGCGCTGAAGCTCACGGCGGAGGCGATCAATACAAGTCCCCCCAGCGAATCTCCAATGGTAAGAGCGGTGCCGCCGCATAAGGGGACGATATAAACACCGATGGCAATCATAAAAATCACCTGGACCGCGTTAATCAGAAGATAAGGGATCATCTTGCCCAGGATCAGATAGGAGTTGGATACATTCATGCTTCTAAGGCGCATGAATGTGCCCTGATCCCTTTCGGATATGAAGGTGTTGGATATGGGGATAACGATAAAAAACATGGAAAACACGAGCCACGCGGGAACGCTCTGCTGGACGGCGGAAGGCATTTTGGAATAGTGTCCCCCTTTGTAAACGTATTGGACGTCGATGGGGCTAAGTTTATCCGCCTTCAGGTCCTTCTTGTCGATTCCGGCGAAGGCGAGGAGCTTGTCGATACGGCCGATAAAGGCATCCCATCTCAGTTTCGACAGCTCTCCGTCCAGCGTGCTTTTTAAAACAAGCTGCGTCTGGACGGGCACCGTGGGATTAACGAGGAGTTCCAATGGATTCTTTTCCTTTTCCTTACCCTTTTTATTCACGAAGGCGGAAAAGTTCTTTTTTATGATCAGGGCGAACTTGTAGTCCCGGGATAGCATCTGTTCTTTGACGCTCTCCGTGACGGTGTCTTTCTCAATGAGGTGAAAACGGAAGGTGTTGTGTTCTTCCATCGCCTTCAAAAACGCCGCCGACCGCTTTCCCGAGTCATGGTTCACAGCGAGGATGTCAATGACAACACTGCTATGAAGTTCAAACAGGTCCTTCATGGCGAGGGTCATGATCAGAATGAAAACGGCGGGCAGGATGAAGAGGACAGTTACGGCATGGACGTCCCGAATGATCAGTAAAAATTCTTTTTTTAAAATGTAAAATAGTTTTATCATTGTTGATTATACGGTCAATTTTCGTCGCGCAACCTGACGTTTGTCAGCTTGAGGAAAAGTTCCTCAAGGTTTCTATGGCCGCAAAGGGTATCGGCGCGTGTCAGAATGTCCTGCTTGGCGCCGTGAAGAATGAGTTCGCCCTCATCGATAATGGCGATTTCATCGGACACCTGCTCAATCTCATCCATATAGTGGGATGTATAGATGATTGTCATCTTCCGTTCCGAGTTGATCTTTTTTATCGTCTTAAGGATATAGTTCCTTGATTGCGCATCGACGCCCAACGTAGGCTCGTCAAGATACAATATTTCCGGGTCGTTGAGGAGACCTATGGCCATGTTCAAGCGCCTTTTCATGCCGCCGGAAAACTTGTCCACCCGTTTATCCAAGAAATCTTGAATACTTCCGATATCGATGCAGAATTCCATGCTCTCCTTCAGCTTCTTTCCCTTCAGACCCCGCAGGGCGCCAAAATATTCCAGGTTTTCCCGGGCTGTCAGTCGCGGATAGAAAGCGAGAGTCTGGGGCACGTAACTGCATCTTGTTTGGATGGCCCCGATCTCATGGTCGAGATCCATGCCGTTTACAGTTATGCTTCCGCTGTCCTTCCTGATCACGCCGATAAGGATGGAGAGGAGGGTTGTCTTTCCTGCGCCATTGGGACCAAGGAGCCCCATGATGGAGCCGCTTTGGATCGAAATGGTCACGTCTTTGAGGACAGGTTTTTTGTCGTAGGATTTGTAGAGATGTTCAATTTTGATCAACGGCTTACCATTCCCCCGGGACCCACTCTTACTTTTGTCATTTCGAACAAGAAATCCTTGCCTGCGTCCGGAAGGACAGTTCCTGATATTTCGCCACGGCGTATAGAAGAAATGTCATTATTCGTCAAGATGAAAATCCCCAAAGTATGATGTAATCATTTATTCTTCCCCGTTTTCAGGATTCGTTCGATTTCTGTCCGGTCATATTTGCCCGCCGGTGTCATGGGTATCTCTTCCACAACGGCCAGTCGCCTGGGAACGGCGTAAGTTTCGCTGATATCGGCAATGCCGCGCCTCACATCCGTTACATCGAGTCGGGTCGCGACCAGAGCGGCCAGTTCATTCTGCCTCCCCGTCCTCACGGGAAGTGCCATGACAACTGCATCATAAACGCCGGGTATCCGCTTCAGTTTGGCCTGAACGGCAGCCATGTCAACTCTCTTCCCGCCGATCTTGACGATATCGTCCGCTCTGCCGCGCAGGATGAAACGGCCATCTCCATCCGGATCAGCGCAGTCTGCCGTGACAAAAAAACCGTCGCCATCCCGGGGAAGCGTCGGTGAGAGAAAGTCTGACCGGACGCAAAGGCTTCGATCACGAATCCTCCAATCGACGGGATCCATGGGAACCCATGATTCCCGATCCGGAAAACGGCGCCTTGTGGCCACACCTCCCGTTTCCGTTGAGCCATAAACTTCGATAACATCCACACCTGTTTTTTCCCGAAAATAGAGGGCATCCTCCCTGTCCAGCATTCCCGCCGACGAAAAGGCCATCCGCAGATGGAAGCGCTGCAGGGCATCACTTTTCAGGACCCGAAAATGAACGGGAACGCTGACCAGAACGGTTGCCTTATGTTCCTGCGCGGCTAAAAGGATCTCTTTGGGGAAGGTATAGATTCCAGGGAGAATACGGGCGGAGCTGACCAGTGGAATCAGTACGGAAAAGAGCAGGCCGTAGATATGGTACGGAGGTACGGTTGAGAGAAACAAATCGTCTTTCGTGATGCCGAATATGCCGGATTGGTAGCGGGCCTCGGCAAGCATATTACGTGGCGTCTTGGGCCAAATTGCCGGTTTCCCGGTCGAGCCGCCTGTAAACAAAATGAGAAAAGGTTCGTCGGGATCACGAACGGAATCGGTCAGAGCGGCGCCCTGGGGCGGTATTGCAGCGATGTCAATTACACGCGGTCCGGGCGGAAAATCTCCTGAGCCGTCGGCGAGAAAAAAGGTCGGAGACAGGGCTTCCATAACTTCCTCAAGGGCCTGATGGGAGCGGGCATAGGGCAGAACAAGAAGGGGTCCGCCGCTGCTGAGGGAGGCGATCAGGGCTGCGGCAAGAAGGGCCTTGTCGTCGCTGCACAGACAAATTGTCGGTTTGCTGACATTCGAAGACTTAGCGAGGTGATAAAGGCCTGCCGCTAACCGATAGATCTCTCTGTAAGTACTGCCTCCGAGTATGAAGTCTC
The DNA here is from genome assembly GCA_023231165.1 of Syntrophales bacterium. Classification (GTDB taxonomy): domain Bacteria; phylum Desulfobacterota; class Syntrophia; order Syntrophales; family UBA8958; genus UBA8958. The sequence goes on from JALNVY010000121.1 coordinate 3,162, forward strand.
TGTCCGGATCTGCGGGTGGGGAGAGGAATTCCCGATGCCAGTCCGGATTTGTGATACGGTCTTTTCTAAGCGGATTCATCAACATAAAATATTTAAATAGTTCCCTTTCCCAAGCACGACTTCGCTTTTGAAGACTGCAAGCGCAACGTCGATAATTAATCTTGACATCCCTCAGTTTTTCCCTTTAAGTAAGCCCACCTCTTAGCATGATTGGAAGGTCTTGAACAACAATAAATTGAGATGATATGATGGACATAGAAGACCTGATCCCCCACCGCGACAGAATGAAGCTCCTCGATGAGGTCGTATCCGTAAACGAGGATGTCGCCGTTACCTCGGCCAGGGTTTCCGATCGTTGGCCTCTGTGCCAGGGGGCTTACGTCGATCCCGTCGTACTCATCGAGATTGTGGCGCAGACTGCGGCTGTTCTCGTCAGTAGTAAGATAGGGATTAAAAGGGGCGTCCGCGGGCGTGGATGGATTGTCGGCATCAAGAATGCAGATTTTTTTGTGGACCGGATTCCTCTGGATACGGTACTCATCGCAACGGTTAAGGATCTGTATAATGTCGACCAGTATAGTGTCCTGGATGGCGAGGTTACAGCAGCAGCAAAGCCGCTGTGCCGCGTCCAAATTCAGGTGTTCCGTGAAATTGACGAAGAAAAAGTATTATGAAGGAGAGAGATGACATGGACGAAGAGAAAATTGCCCTGGTGACCGGCGGCAGTCGCGGTATCGGCCGCGCGATAGCGATTGAACTTGCCGCCGCCGGCTACGGGATCATCTTTACTTATAAGTCTAACGACCAGGCGGCTGATGAAACCCTCCAAATGATTCACTCAAAGGGGGGCCGGGCGGAAAAAATCCGGTTCGATGTGGCAAACTCGGAGGAGGCGGCTCTCGCCATGAATGAGATTGTCGCGCAGCACAATAACATCCGCATTCTGGTCAATAATGCCGGGATCAATGCCGACGGCCTATTCATGATGATGCCGGAGGGAGATTGGGATTCCGTCATCCAGACGACGCTCAAGGGCTTCTACAATGTGACGAAGCCGATTGTAAAGACGATGGTCAGGAAAAAGAAGGGTTCTATTGTCTCCATATCGTCTGCATCGGCCCTTATGGGCAATAGAGGACAGGCTAATTACGCAGCGGCGAAGTCCGGACTGATTGCGGCGAGCCGTGTCCTGGCCGCGGAGGTCGGCAGATTGGGCGTTCGGGTCAATGTCGTTGCGCCGGGGTTGATCGATACCGACATGATCAAAGGCGCTCCGGTGGAAAGAATCAAGGATATTATCCCCATGGCAAGGATCGGCAAGCCGGAGGAGGTGGCAAAAGTCGTCCGTTTTCTGTGTTCCGATGATGCCTCTTATGTTACGGGGCAGGTTATATCCGTCAATGGCGGGATGTTTTGATGCACTGTTTTAAAAAATACTGTTTCGTCATTTCGGTTCTTCTTTCCTGTGTCTTCCTGCTTGGATGGGCGGATAGCTGGGAAAGTATCCAGAAGGAATCGGCAAAGATAAAGTCCGTCAAAGCTCATTTTATCCAGTCGAAGCATATGAAGATCCTGGCCAGGCCCCTTGTTTCAAAGGGGCGTTTTTATTTCCAGGCGCCCGATTCGGTCCGTTGGGAATATGTTTCGCCGGTAAAGAGTATTCTCTTGATGAACGGGGACGGAATCAGAAGATACACCCAGGGCAGCAAAGGTCTTACGGAGGACAAAACCGGATCGCTACAGTCGATGCAGGTAGTTCTGAAGGAGATTGGTCAGTGGAGTAATGGGCAGTTCTCAACAAATGAACATTTCACGGCGGTCCTGAAAAAAGGCAAAGAGCCGGTGATCATCATGACCCCCAGAGAGAAGGGCCTTGCCGCCATGATCTCGCGCATCGTCATCACCCTTTCTTCAGACAAGCCGGGCGTACTGAAATCGGTGAAGATATTTGAGAATGAGGGAAACTACACCCTCTTTGAGTTCAGCGATGTGCAGGTCAATGAAAAGATCGCTGAATCGTTATTCCGGGATGCATAATGGAGCTGATCTCGCCGTTCAAATATGGATTAGTCATGCTTATGATGGCGTCATTTCTCTTTTCGTGCAGCCGCCTCCCTGTGATCAAACCTGTGGAACCGTCGGCAGCGGCGGCACTCATCGAACAGTGCGGCCGGCCTTATCCCTCTGTTCCCTATCGTTTTGTTCATGCGATAGAAGTGACATTGCCGGGCGGGTCATCGGGAACCCTGATAGGCGTCAGCCTTGTTGATCCCAAGGCGGCGGCCGTGCAAAGTGCGATGATGACCCTTGAAGGCTTTGTTCTTTTTGATGGCGCCTATGATAAGAATGTCCATGTTGATCGCGCGGTGCCGCCCTTCGATAAGCCCCAGTTCGCAAAGAATATGCTCGGAGATGTTCGCTTGATGTATCTGGCGCCGGAAGGAAAGCCGGTGAACGCAGGCACTCTTAAAGGCGGAGCCGTGATCTGCCGGTACATAGGAAATCAGTATCCCGTAATGGATGTTATCGTTCATCGGGACGGGTCCTGGGATATCGATGCCTACAGCGAGAGTGAGGAACCAAGGCGGCGGATCAGGGCCGGTTCCGTAAAGAATGGAATCCCGGAGACGGTTGAGTTGAAGGCTTATGAAGCCTGGGATTATACCTTGCAAATGAGACTGATCAGTGCGGATCCTGTTGTACAGGAGACAGCGCCGGTGAGCCCGGGGCGCCAGCCTGATGAATAATCGCGAACCCATCCCCACCCTAGCCCTCCCCTTGAAGGGGAGGGGAAATATAGATGCAATGATTTCATTTAGTTGTCGAGGCATTTTCAGGTGAATTTTAAATTGATCTATCCCAAGTGGAGAAAACTTGACGGCCAGACGGAATTTCATCTGCCCCCTCACGGCCCGGTCGTCTTTGCCGCCACCATACCGGACGATGTGAATGTCGCGTTTGTGGACGAAAACGTGGAGGCCATCGATTTTGATGATTCCCCCGATTTTGTCGGCATCTCCATAATGCTGACCAGCCAGGTCAAACGGGGATGGGAGATCGCCGACCGGTACCGGCAAAGGGGAATCAAGGTCATCTTTGGCGGCATCGCGACGATGCTCCACGCCGAAGAGACGATGCTCCATGCCGATGCCGTATTCCTCGGCGAGGCGGAAGGCCGGATGGAGGAGGTCTTTCGGGACTTCCGGGACAACAGCCTGAAGAAGTGCTACGACTACACCCTGGATTTTCCTGCCATTGAATCCGTCGGTCCGGCGCGGAGATCCATATTGAACCGCGAGCTCTACTATTACAAGGGCGTGCAGATGGTGGACCTTGTCCATGCCTCCCGGGGATGCCGGTTCAACTGTTACCCGTGCTGCGTCAGTTTCCTGGGCGGCAGGAGCTTCCGACCCCGGCCTTACGACAAGGTCATCGAGGAGCTTGCCGGCATCGATAATAACCGTATCTTCATGGTAGACAATTCCCTTGCCCAGGACAAGAAGTGGGAAATGGATCTCTTTCGGGAGATGATACCACTCAAGAAGAAATGGTGCTGCCATCCCATCGAGGATGACGACGAGGTCCTCGATCTGGCTGCTCAGGCGGGCGCCTGGTATGTCTATCAGGCCGTCTTCGATACCTCCGACTACATCCGGGAGCGCATCAAACGCTATCACGACTACGGGATCGGTGTAGAGGGCACGATCCTCCTGGGTCTTGATCATCATACCGAAGACTATATCAAGAAGATGATCGACTTTCTCCTGGAGGTGAACCTGGACCTTGCGGAATTCACCATCCTGACGCCATTCCCCCATACCAGGGCCTTTGACGATTTTAAAGAGGAGGGGAGAATTTTGTCCTACGACTGGAATGATTATACCTGCGACCGGGTCGTCTTTCAGCCGAAGAATATGTCGCCCGAGAGGCTCCGGGAGCTCTACGATTATGCCTGGGAGACTTTTTACCGGCACGAACCGCAGAGTTACAAGATGTTTAAACTGATCAAGAAGGTTATGATGAAGGAAAAGGAAGAGGGCACCTTCAAACAGCGAAGGCGGGATCTCATCTCCCAGGCATTTGGGAAATAACAATTGAAAGTGGAAGCATGAGCAAGAAAG
>JALNVY010000122.1 GCA_023231165.1 Syntrophales bacterium
AAAAAAGCCTTTTTCGTCATTCCGGATCCCGTATAGGGTGGTACGGGGCAGGCCTGATCCGGAAAACGAAGTTTAATGTTCATAATCCAGTCTTTTCTATACTTTCTGGACCCCGACTTTCGCCGGGGTGACAGAGGCGATGACTTTTTGCGTATATGTCAATAATGAGATCTTGAAGGCACAATAAGGAAAGGCCTTCTATTTGCGCAGGGCCACAAAGAAGGTTGCCTGTCCTCTCTTGATCAGGAGCATGATGCTTCCTTTGTTTGCCTTCTTGCTGATCTCGCGTACGTATTCTTTCACGGAAGCAATCTTCACCTTGTTGACCTGAAGGATAATATCTTGAGGTTGAATACCCATCTCATCGGCAGGGCTGCCGTTCTGCACACGGACGACAATGATCCCAGTTTTCTTGGTAATTCCTAAATAACGAGCAATTTCCGGCGTAATGTCCTCGACAGCAAGACCAAACTGTTCATAGGCGCCGCCCTTCGCCGCCGCTACTTCGGGTTGATCCTTCCGCTCGACAACAGTCACCTGGAAGCTCATTTCCCTGCCGTCACGGATAACCTTGATACTGACTTTGTCCCCCACATGGAAAGAAGCGATGGAGAGCAGCAATTCATGGGTGTCTTTTATTTTTTTGCCATTAATTTCCGTAACTATGTCGCCGGCTCTGATTCCGGCGCGCTCCGCCGGATCTCCCTTGAATACTTCAGAGACAATGGCGCCTCTGCGCTCCTTCAACTGGAGCGATTTGGCCATTTCTTCCGTGATATCCTGCACGGAAACACCCATCCATCCTCGTGAAACCTTTCCCTTGGACTTCAAATCCGGGAGGATGTTTTTCGCCATGCTTATGGGTAAGGCAAAACCGATGCCCTGCCCCTGGGCAACGATAGCGGTGTTGATGCCGACCACCTTTCCTTCCATGTTGAAAAGTGGTCCGCCGCTGTTACCCGGGTTGATGGAGGCGTCGGTCTGGATAAAATTATCATACGGACCTGCACCGATGACCCGGCCTTTGGCGCTGACAATACCAGCCGTTACGGTCTGTTCAAGACCGAAGGGATTGCCGATTGCCAGCACCCAGTCCCCGACGCGCAGCTTATCGGACTCGCCAATTTCCGCAACGGGCAGGCTTTCGCTGGGCTTAATCTTGATCAGGGCGATATCTGTTTTTGCGTCTTTGCCAATGATCTTCGCTTCGTACTCTCTCCCGTCCGACAATTTGACGAGAATTTTATCCGCATGTTCCACAACATGATTATTTGTGAATATGTAACCGTCGGAACTGATTATGAAACCGGATCCGAGACTTTGTTGCTTGAATTCACGTCGCGGGGCGTCTCCAAAGAACCGGTCAAAGAATTCGTCGCCGAAATAACGATCAAAAGGCGCACCGCCTCCGAAAGGAGAACGCATTCCCCCTTTTACAACTTTTGTGGTGCCGATGTTGACGACAGACGGTTTGACCTTCTCGGCCAGATCCGCAAATGACCCTGGCGTTCTGGCGTTATCGCCCGGCGATACCGCCGAGGCCGTTTGTACATCTGTCCCGGTCGGCACGAGGAAAGAGGACCTGAGCACTTCCACAACGGAGACTATGAAAAAGCCGATCAGACAGGCTAGGAGAAACATGAAAAACGTCTTACGGTTCTTGTATTCCATGGATTGAATGCATCCTCCAAATTCTTTATGATTTACAACAGCGCGATCACGAAAACATCATCCGCTGATTCGTTATTACGGGCAGCGCCCTATCACATATGTCGGGAAAATTCAATATCTATGAACATGTATTAAAGTGGTTCTCTCTGTACCCCATTTACCAGGGTTCCGATACCTGCGATTGTGACTGTCACACGATCGCCTTCCCTGAGGAAGATAGGAGGTTGCCTTGTAAAGCCGACGCCTTCCGGTGTTCCAGTCAGAATCACTGTTCCCGGTAGCAATGTCAGGGAATGACTCAAATCGCTTACGATGGTCGCGATATCATAAATCATGCTGGCAGTGCTGGCATCTTGGACGACCAGATCATTGAGCATCGTCCTGATGCTGAGGTGGTTAGGGTCCGGAATCTCATCTCTGGTGACGAGACAGGGACCTAAAGGGCAAAAAGTATCAAATCCTTTTCCTCTGGTCCACTGCCCTTTCTGCTTTTCAAATTGCCAGTCCCGGGCGCTTATATCATTTGCGCAGGTGTAACCGAGGACATGATTCATTGCTTCTGACACCTTGATATTCTTCCCTGCCTTCCCTATGATAACGGCAAGTTCTCCTTCGTAATCCACCTGGTCCGGTCCTGCGGTCGGAAGTAGGATGCTGGTATCGTGCCCGGTAAGACTCGTATTCGCCTTTATGAAGACTACCGGGTAGGGAGATACATCTGTCCCTATTTCATCGGCATGTTTGCGATAACTGAATCCAAGGGCGAAAATGTTCGGCGGTTCCACAGGAGGCAAATATGCTATGATCTTCAAATATTTATCCGTAGGCTTGAGAGAAGTAAAGATGTCTCCCTCAAGAACCTGCATTGTCCCGGAGATTTCGGAACTGTGCAAACCGTAGTGGATCTGACCATCTTCCGTAAGACATCGGCATATCTTCATGAGTTTCTCCTAAGGCATTTATACTTCGAATATAGGGACACTTACCCGTGCCGTCAAGGTGAGAACAAAGAAATAATTCAGATAAAAGACCCTTGACAGGGCTAAATAAAACAACATAGATAATTCCATAAAGAGCGATTGCATTTTTGGCATGGACACCCGCTGCAACATGGGCGATACAGAAAGAAGAGAACGGGACATGGCATCATGGAAAAAGGGGGCACGCCATCGCACCAGGTAATAAAGGTCTCCTGAAGCGGATTCATGACTCGGCATGGGCGTGGGATCTCTTTCAGGGACCGGTGTACAACCGCTTGATTTTTAAAGCCGCCGCGAATTATTTTGATGCTGTGATCAGCCTTGCGGGCAAAGGCGCCCCTGCCCTGATTCTCGATGTCGGTGCGGGTGAGGGAGTGGTGAGTCTTCGTCTGGCGAAGGCTAATCCGGATGCCGCCGTGGTCGGAATCGATTATGCCCTGATGCAGGTGCGGGCTGCGAACCGGCTGAAAGAGAAGGAGCGGGTTCTCAATTGTACATTCCAGCAGGCTAACGCCATGGCGCTTCCTTTTTCGGAGGCTTCCTTTGACATGGTTATAAGCGTCAATTCTATTAAACACTGGCCGGATCCAGTCCAGGGGCTATCCGAGATCAGGCGTGTCCTTCGTTCCCGGGGACAAGCCTTTATCTCCGAGGCCGACAGATCCGCGTCACCGGAAGAGCTCCTTGCCTTTTCAGAAAAATATCGGGCATGGTACATTTGGGGTGCGCTGATGCGGTGGATTCTTAGAAATGTCGTCTTCGGGAAGAGCTATACCGCGGCAGAATTAAGGACCATCGCCGGGAAGGCCGGATTCAGCGACACGATCATCCAAGCGGTCCCCGGCCCCTTTTTGCTTCTGGTGCTTACAAAATAATCCTCCTTGAGGCTTATTTCGCAAACATGGTATAAGAAACGAAAGCGGAAGCAGGGCTTGCCTTAAGGGACGTTAAAAAAACTGGAAACAGCCATGACAACAGCCATCGAACAAATAGGCAGATCAGGCCTGCGTGCAGCCCGTGCTTCTCAGGACACCCTTACTTTTGCCTTTAGAATTCTGGCCAGAATGTTTGATGTCCGGGCCTATAACAGCGCAGTCCGCATGGTCCTGATCAATCAGATCTATTTCACCTCCGTCCAGATCCTGCCTCTTTTTCTAGCCGTAGCGGTAATTTTTGGGGCAATTGTTATCGGTATCATCGGCCAGTATCTGATCCACCTGGGTCTGTTTTACTATTTCGGTCAGTTGCTCATGGGTTTTGTGGTCACGGAATTTGCCCCCTTTATCACCGTTCTCCTTATTGCTCTGCGTTCAAGCTCGGCCATCAATGCAGAAATCGCCGTTATGAAGGTCAATAAAGAGCTGAATACCCTTTATGTCTTTCGGATCGATGTGATCAATTATCTTTTCCTGCCGCGTATTCTCAGCGGTATCCTTTCAATCGTTCTGCTTAGTTGGCTGTTTTCCATGATCGTTCTTGCCAGCGGTCTGATCTTTTCGGCTTTATTATTTGATATGAGTATGAACGACTATGTGACGGCTCTTCTGGCATCGGCAAAATTTTCCGATCTCATCGTGATGCTGATTAAATGTGCCACCATGGGATTTTTCATTATTATGATCCCTATCCGCTACGGCATGCGTGCCACGGACGAGCTGACCAGCATTCCCGTTTCCGTCCTCCAAGGTATGGTCAATGTTTTTATTGCAATCATGATTATCGAGGTGGTCTCATTAATCGTCATGTCATTGATAGAAAAATTCATTTAAGGTTGTACAGCAAAGAGGAACTGCTGGACAAAGAACTTTACGAAATCATGACGCAGGAAAAACACCGCCTGGGTCTGGTCTCTATGGATGCCCCCCTGATATCCAATCTCAGCGTGCTGAGCAACATCGCCCTGATCAAACAGTATCACGGGCGCCTGTCCGTTCGCGAGGCGGAAGATATTGCCAGGATGCACTTAGAGAAACTGCATCTGGATAATATCGCTGCGAAGAGAAATCCCGTACTTTTAGAGATGCAGCGGTTTAGCGTCATGGTCCTGAGAGCGGTAATGGTTGAAGACGCTATGGTGGTCATCGACAGACCATTCAAAATCATGCCGGATCTCGATGACACCCGTTTTATTCATGATGTCCTCACATCGGTGGATGACCTGTTTCAGGAATGCCATGTCTTTGACTATCTCTGGAATGAAAAGCGATACACAGGAGGAATGATCCATGGCGCTTAAAACGGAATGGAAGGTGGGTCTTTTCATTGTCTTGACGGTGCTGCTTATCCTTGCCGGCCTCGGGTATATGGCCTATAAAAAAGGCATCTTCCAGCCGGAGAATACCTATACCCTTTCCTCCCGGACGGGAGACGGGTTGTCCGTGGGCATGCCACTGTATTTTTCCGGGTTCAAGATCGGCAAGATCGTGGAACTGGAACTCAGCGATAAGGGGATGGTTATGATCAAGATCACGGTGCCCACCCAGCACGCCAAGTGGATCCGCTCCGATAGTAAATTCGTCCTCGAAAAGCCCCTCATCGGTTCTCCGAAGTTCACGGTGACAACCTTAAACTTGAGCAGCCCTCTTTTGTCCTCCAATTCCATTGCCACTCTGAAAGAAGTAAATGATATCAATGATGTAATCCAAATGGTTCAGCCTATCCTGGACCAAGTAGCTATGATTACGGACAATGTCGAACGATTGACCGGTTCCCTCGCTGACCCGAAGGGGGACATGAGTAGGATTCTCAAACATTCCGGGGAATTAACAGGATATTTGTCCTCCAAGAAATCCGTCCTGGAGATGGCCTTGGGAGATGAAAAAAGTGTTCAGAACATCCATGCATCCCTACAGAATGCCAGAAACATTACCGATCAGGTGGGGCAGCTTCTAAAAAAGACGGATGAGGAACTATATGGGAAGGACGGAATCATTCCCCTGGTTATCAAGATACTCAGGGAACTGGTCACCAATCTCGGCAAGATCGGCATAACCCTTGACAACGTTACGAAAATCAGTTCGAATACAGCGGAAGCGACGCAGGATTTAAAGCTCTTCAGAAGCGAGGTTGACTCAACCGTGAATTCCCTCAACCGGTTGATTAATGAACTGGACAAGAAAATACCATTTAAATCGGAACCAAAAATTAAACTGCCATAGAGAGGCAATTTTATTGCCATTGACTGTTTACAGGTAATAATTACGAAGCCGTCGATCATGGCCAAATTTTTGACTTTTTACGAGGGCGTCAATTATGAAAGATAATAAAATCAGGCTTAAAGGTATGCTTCCAGTCACGCTGCTCATGGTCTTCCTCATAAGTTGTGGCGGTTCTCAACCCATACCGGACTGGACGTATGCCAGTTTCAACCAGATGGAGGATTTCAAGAAGGCCTATCTGGAAGGAAAGGCGGGGATTGCCGATCTGCATTTTCAGCGCGCCGTAGAAGAGATCAAGAAAAGCGGGGATCTTAATCTTTTAGCCAAGGCCTATCTGAACCGGTATGCCGTGCAGGTTGCCCTTTTAGAATCTTTTCGGGATAATGACTTTCTGGAAATCCAGGCTGTGGAACCGGAGCCTGTAAACGCCGGGTTTCACGCCTTCCTGAAAGGAAACTTTTCACAGACTGACCGGAACCTGCTGCCTCCCCAATATACCCCGGCCGTCGCCGATGTCCTTGCCGCCAGAAAGGATAGTCTCGCAGCGGATGTCCAGAAGATCGAAGATCCCCTCTCCCGACTGGTCATGACGGGGCTCCTGGTGCAGTACGGGTATGAAAACGAGGGGCTGCTTAATGGGGCGGTGGAAACCGCTTCCCGGCAGGGATGGAAAAAGGCCCTCCTGGTCTATTTAAACCGCCTGCAGGCTTTTTATATGCAACGGCAGGAAGGTGAAAAAGCTGACAAAATCAAGCAAAGAATCCTGTTGATCCAATCCTGACGATCAGCTAGCACTGATGCGGATTTGGTGCGTCCAGCTGGTGGGAGTCCAGGTGGGGTCGGTAAGAGGCGGGGAATCTCCCGTTGCCAAGCCGCATTTTCGGGAAAAGTAGCGGTGGAAAGAAAGATTATTCGTTAATTCCGGATGAAAGACCGTTGCGAGAATGCCTGCTGTTTCGGCAGCGGCAATGTAATCGTCTATCTGGAGAAGGATCTCCACGCCCGGTCCCACGCTTCTTATTTTGGGGGCCCGGATGAAGGTCAGGGGAACAGGCTCGCTGGACACCCCGGGAATGGAGGCCTTAGTGGTAAAGCTGTCGAGCTGGCTCCCGAAGCTGTTGCGCTCAATCTCCACGTCGATCAGCCCCAGGTACGGCTTTTCACCCACAATCCGCGTAGCCAGGAGGATAGCCCCGGCGCAGGTTCCCCAGATCTTCACGCCCCGTTCACAGGCCTCCATAATGGCCGCATCGATCCCGAAGATCCTCAGGAGACGAGCCAAACAGGTACTCTCGCCTCCGGGAATGATCAGCCCCTTGAGATCATGAAGGTGTGCGGGTTCCTTTACCCGTCGTGCGGCTACCCCGAGACGTTCCAGATGATCGAGATGCTCGACGACATCTCCCTGTAGATCGAGAACCCCGATCATGATTGCG
>JALNVY010000123.1 GCA_023231165.1 Syntrophales bacterium
AACAGTGTTCTGGAGGCCTCACAGCGGGGACACACCGGGGAGGATGTTGAATACGCCGTCGAACTTTTACAAAATTATGGCTTTGAAGTGATCCTGCACTTGATGGTGGGCTTGCCCGGAGATAACCGCCGGGGCTTTGGTGAAACCGTAACTCGAACCATCGCCCTGCGTCCTGACGGCGTGCGGATTCATCCCACCCTAATTCTAACCGACACGCCGCTGGCAGAGGACTTCCGGCGAGGTCGCTATCAGCCCTTATCTCTCGGAGAAGCAGTTGATCTCTGCAAGGAGGCCTGCCGGCGCTTTCGAAAGGCAGAGATCCCGGTCATCCGCCTGGGCCTCCAGACAACGGATATGATGACCAGTCCCGGCGCTGTTCTGGGGGGGCCATATCACCCCGCCTTCGGATCCCTGGTTGCCGAGGCCCTCTGGCTGGAGCGGGCCGTAACATTACTTGACGGCGCCGATGTCCGGGACAAAAGGCTGATCATGTACGTGCCGACAAGGCAAGAAAGCGCCTTCCGCGGCAATAAGAACTGTAATATCGAGCTATTACAGAGACAATTCCAGTTTGCGGCGCTGGAGATTAAACCTGGGGGTGAGGCCCTTCATTATAGCAGTTCCTGAAAGGACGAGGGAAAATAAGCATGTTCAAATCGGGTTTCATCGGCATTGTAGGCAGACCGAATGTAGGCAAATCAACGCTTCTCAACAGCATCATGGGGGAAACCATTGCGATCACGAGCCCCAAACCGCAAACAACGAGAAACAAGATCATGGGGATCAAGCATCTGGCCGATGGACAGATGATATTTTTAGATACCCCGGGGATTCATGATCCTCATAATCCCCTGAATACGGCCATGGTGAAAACTGCCAGAAATGTTTTTGGCGATGTCGATGTGCTCATGGTGCTTATTGAGGCCGGCAACCGTATCTACCCTGATGACCATGTCTTATTTGAATCTCTCGCACCTTATAATCAACGGGCGATCCTGGTAATCAACAAGATTGATCTTGTCAAAAAAGACACTCTGTTACCTCTGATTGACGAAACCCGCCTAGCCTTTCCCTGCCGCGCGTTCTTTCCCCTTTGCGCCCGGACCGGTGACGGCGTCCCGGCTCTACTTCAGGAAATCCGGGATCTTCTCCCTGAGGGCCCGCCTTACTTCCCTGAAGACATGCTCACTGACCGTTCGGAAAGATTTATTGCCGCTGAGATCATTAGAGAAAAAATCCTACTCTTGACGCACCGTGAAATTCCTTATGCAACGGCTGTCGTCATCGAGGCCTTCCAGGAAGTGGAAGGGAAGGAGCTGATTCGTATCCAGGCCACCATCCATGTGGAACGGGATTCCCAGAAAAAGATCCTTATCGGCCAGAAAGGATCTATGTTGAAAAAAATCGGAACGGCGGCCCGTCTCGATATGGAACGTTTTTTTGCAACCAAAATATTCCTCGAGATGTTTGTGCGGGTTCAAAAAGACTGGACACACAGCGAGCGACTGGTTAAGGAATTCGGTTACGATCAATAATGACGGCTTCGTAAAAAATCCGGATGCTGCGTTGCGCTGCATCCTTGGTCAGCTTTTTTAAAGGGAGGTGGATATGCGGTCTTATGAAAATTGTATCTCGGCAAAGGGTATTTTAATCGGGTTAATCATCGTTTTTTCGCTGATTAGTTTCAGCGGTTGCACCAGTTATGTCTGGTATCATCATGACCAGAAGGCGCCGTTGAACTTTCAGAATGACAAGTTGCAGTGCGAGGAGGATCTGGCTAAGTTCAAAGCCGATGCGGGAAAGCCGGTGGATAAAGCTGCCGTCACAGATCGAATGAATGACTGTATGAAAGGGCTTGGGTATGGCTGGGGACCGGCCAGTGCTATCCCTGATGATTCCTTCGTTTATGAAGATAACAGATAGCACCATAAATGATCCCGCAGGCGCTATATAGTTTGCGCGTTTCTCTGTCGCGGGCAGTATTTCCTTGACATGCAGGACTGGACCTTTTAATGTCCGGCCTTGCATAAGTTATATGTTATCAAGAGAAATAGCCGACAGCATTACCGCACAGTCTGCGGCAAAACCGTTCAAGATAGACTCCACGGGATTGCCCGTGAGAAAATTTACCAAGAGGAGGTAGAAAATGAAGAAAAGATTGATTGTATTCGCAATGGCCGCCATGCTGGCGGTGGGTACGCAGTTCGCGTTTGCCGCCGATAAGGCGGCAAAGAAACCGGCAGGAGAGCCGGGAGCCATGGTAGTCGATACCGTTAAAGCGACGGCGAAAGTGACGGCCATCGATGCGGCCAAGCGGACGGTGACCCTCGCAATGGGCGACAAGTCCAAGACCATCACCTGCGGTCCCGAGGTCATAAACTTCGACCAGATCAAGGTGGGAGATCTGCTCAAAGTCACCTTCGTGGAAGCCTTCGCGGTCTATATCCAGAAGGCCGGTGCACCGGCCGGCGGCGAAGAGGTCAAAACTGTGACCCTGGCGCCCAAGGGCGCCAAACCGGGGATGCTCGTGACGGACACCATCGTGCTCAAAGCCAAAATTGATGCTGTGAACGCGAAAAAAGGTACGTTGACTATCACGACTGCTGCCGGCGAGACCAAAACCATGAAGGTCGCCAAGAACGTCAAGGGGCTCAAAGGTCTGAAGAAGGGTGATGATATTGTGGTCCGCTACACCGAAGCCCTGGCAGTGGTTATTGAGGCGCCCAAGAAATAAAGAATTGGTACCGCAGACGGAAAACGCGGAGTAAAATTTTAGGAGGAATGATATGAAAAAGGCATGCGGAATGGGGTTGGTTGTCCTGCTGGTTCTGGCAGTTGGCCTGGGAGTTGCCATGGCCCAGGGGAAGTCGCCCACCGTTACTCAGACGTCGTTTGCCAAAGTAGACACCAATGGCGACGGTATCATCACCGTAGCGGAATATGATGCCTACTGGAAAGGCCGCTTCGCTGACATCGACGCCAATAAGGACGGCAAGGTCATGGCTGCCGAATTCGAGGCCAGTACGAAGCAGCAGTTCAGCACTATGGATGCCAACAAAGATAACGCCCTGGTGGCCCAGGAGTTTGTCGCCTACTATTGCGGCCCCGATGCCAAGGCCCCGAAAAAGGCGAAGGCGAAGCCGATGAAGCGGATCGACACCAACAAGGACGGGAAGATTGCGAAGGATGAGTGCGTTGTTTTCTGGGTGGCCCGTTACAGTGATATGGACACCAACAAGGACGGAAAACTGACCATGGATGAATTCCTGGCGGCGGCAAAAAAGCAGTTTAAGGATCTGGACAAAAACGGCGACGGCGTGATTGCCGTGCAGGAGTTCGACTACTACTACGCCGCGCAGGACGCCAAGGCCAAGAAGTAAAAAAGGTAAAACCTGAACCGGCTATGAAATCGTTCATATAAGATGCATAGCCGGTTTAGAAGCATCCAAATCTCATTTCAGAGATTTTCCAATCACGCCTGCGGGGAGACTTTTGTCTCCCCGCAGGCGTGATCCCATCAACAAGCAGGGTTCAGTGGTTCTACCGGTGCCCGGACTGCGGCACGTGCAGAGTCTGGATGTCGATCATTCCTTCGTTTACAGAAAGCACTGCATCACAGCCCTTCCCCGGCAGGGTAAAGGCGAGTTCCTCCAGGCTGATCGTTCCGGCCTGCATCTGCGCCAGCAGGTCTACGGGGTCATGGTTGAAGGCCACGCGGCGGGATGGCGGATCATGGCGGTCCGACTCCATCGGCCGGGCATCCATCAGCTCCGCGGAATAGCCGAAGTAGCTGATGATGTCCGCGGCGATGCTTCCCATCAGGGAATCGCCCCTTTCCTCGAAGAGGGATTCAATGAAATCCCTTTGCGTTTGGGTGAGGTCTTCGGAAGGGTAGGCTTCGAGCCAGGTGGCGAAGCGCTCGAACACCTCCGATGGCGACATTTCCAGGGCTTCCAGGATGATGCCGAACCAGGGCACGGCTTTGCCGTGGTTGTAGAGGACATCGCAGCCATGAGCGATCCGTGCGGCCAGCGCCATGTCTTCCCCGCTGAAGGTCGGCGAGGAGATTACATGATAGGGGTTGCACGCCTCGTGTTCCAGATTCAGAGCAGGTGCGGTTTCGGCCAGGCGGGTGCCCGGGAGGACGGAGAGGCGGAAGACGTCTATGTGATTGGGGACGAGGCTCATGGCGAAATCCAGGCTGGCGCGGAAGCCTTTCAGGGAGTCACCGGGCAACCCGTAGATGAGGTCGAAGCCGTAGGTTACGTCAGCATTGTGAAGGAGGAGAATCTTGGCCTTGAAATCTGCGGGATTGAAGCTGCGGCCGATGTTCCGGAGCACCTTGTCGTGGGCGCTTTGCAGGCCGATCTGCAGGGAACACCGGATGGCCGCGAAGAGCCCGGCCATTTCCCGGTCGATGAATTCGCTGCGAATCTCGAAGAAGAAGTGGATATCCGGGGCCTTCACCCCGATGAGGCGCAGCACCTTCTTCGCGTTGGCCTTGTGGTAGTTGAAGGTGGGGTCCAGCACAAAGACCTCGCGGATTCCACTGGCGGCGAAGAGATCCAATTCGGCTTCCACCCGGTCCATGGGAACCCTGCGGATGCCCGCTGTGCCGCGGGATTCGAAACAGAAATCGCAGGTGAAGGGGCAGCCCCGGGACAATTCCCAGAGCGCGCCACCGTAGTCGGCCGGCCTCAGCGTGCCATCCAGAAACGGGGAGGGCAGAGTGGCGAGATCCTTCACGGGCATCGGTCTTGCGGAGGTGGCGATCTCTGGGGGTGTCGCGCCCCTGAGGAGGCGGCCCAAGGTATCGACGATGAGATCCTCCCCTTCACCAGGCAGAACGAAATCCATCGCGGGATCGCTAAGAACGCCCGCTTGATCTGCCGTGGCTTCGGAACCTCCTGCGAAAATGACGAGGCCAGGTCGCCGCTGTTTTAGGACTGAGGCAATCTCCAGGGCCAGGTCGCGGTTCCAGACATACATCGAAAACCCGACATGGTCCGGATCCGATTCGAGAATTCGATCCGCGCACTCGACCGCCGTTTGATCCACAAAGAGATTCAGGATGCGGGTATGGATCTCATCCCCGAATGCCCTCCGAAGCATCGCCGTGAGCATGGCGGGGCCCAGCGGCATGGCTCGGGGTGATGCTTTGATGTGGATGGCCGCCAGGACCAGCTTCATGGTTCCGCCTTCTTTGGGTAATCTCAACAATCGTGCACGAGTATATTGAAAATATTGGCTGAGGTCAAAAAGAAAAAGCCCCCGGATCAGATGACGGCAGGAATTGTATTATCTGAAATAACGATATACAAAACGGATCAGAGATTATATAAGCGCACAAAGGTGGGAAGCGGGAAATTATCGTCGTTCAGGCGCACCAACTATGCGCCGGTGTAACAAGCGGATTATTTTTATTTGATATTCATTTTACCATTATGGGCCTACTCAATTTACTGATCTCCGATCCGACAACTTTTATCCTGATTGCCATACCACTACTTTACTCTATCATTCTTCATGAACTTGCCCATGGGTGGGTCGCATCCAAGATGGGTGATCCAACAGCGAAAATGATGGGCAGATTGACTCTGAATCCCTTAAAGCATCTTGATCCGATCGGTACGTTGATGCTCTTTCTTGTCGGTTTTGGATGGGCCAGGCCTGTTCCGGTCGATCTTCGCAATATCCGCAATTATCGGCAAGGATTGATCCTGGTTTCCTCGGCGGGTATTATTGCCAACATGGCGATCGCTTTTATAGCAATACTCTTATCCCAGATATTAGAACCTGCGCCATCCAGCGCCACGGCAAAAGCCCTTTATTATACTGCCCAGATCAACATCATATTGGCCGCCTTTAATCTGATTCCCATACCCCCACTCGATGGATCGAAAATTCTCATGGGTTTTGTTTCAGAAAGGATGCAATACGCCCTGTCTAAACTTGAACCGTACGGATTTTTCATTATTATCGGATTATTGTTCTTTGGCGCCTTAGACCCGGTAATTAAAATTTTTCGCTCGCTCATAATGTTCCTGATAGGTGTGATGCTGCCTTGAAATATACATCTGAAAAGCCGTTGCTATTTTTCGGTATGATGTGATAATAACCGCTAATCACATCACAATATGAATTGATTGAGCGATGGAATCAAATCAATATGTATGGCAACAGCCTGATTGGCCCCAATTGACGTGGAACGCAGAGGCGCTGCTCTCTTCTCTGGGCGTATGCCGCCAATTGCAGGGCGGGCTTCTCCATGCCGTCAGTTCTATCGGTTTTGACTTGGAGAATCAAGTTCAAGCGGCGTTTTTTACAGAGGAAATACTGAAAACCTCAGCAATTGAAGGTGAAACTCTGGAAATACGCTCAGTGCGTTCATCCGTGGCCCGTAAGCTGGGCCTTCCTGCTGCCGGTCTTCCCGTCGATCGGCGCATAGACGACCTGATGGCAGTACTTCTCGACGCCACCCGGAATCATGCAGAACCGCTGACGCCGACGCGCCTGTGGGGATGGCAGGCCTCCCTTTTCCCCACTGGCTATTCCGGTCTTCACAAGATACAGGTTGGTTCGTGGCGCAAAAGCGTGGAGGCGATGCAGGTGGTATCCGGACCGCTCGGCAAGGAAGTAATCCACTACGAAGCGCCCCCCGCAAACAGAATAGACTCGGAGATGAACCGCTTCATTTTCTGGTGGAAAGACAGCCAAGGCGCCTTGGAGGGTATCGTCAGGGCGGCCATTGCCCATTTCCTGTTTGTGGCCATCCATCCCTTTGATGATGGCAACGGCAGAATCGCCCGTGCCTTGACGGATATGGCGTTGGCTCAAGACGACGGGCAACGAATCCGTTATTACAGCCTTTCGGCGCAGATCATGGCCGAGCGGGACGATTATTATCGAATTCTGGAAAAAACATCAAAAGGGAACGGTAATATCACCGAATGGTTGCTTTGGTTCCTGAATAGTTTCAAAAGGGCCGTTGAACACTCCGCGTCGGTTCTTGACGAAGTAGCTTTGAAGGTGAGGTTTTGGCAACAACATCTCCAAACGCCTCTAACGGAGCGGCAACTCAAGGTGATTAACCGTATCCTCGATGAACCGGGCGGATTTGAAGGGAACCTGACGACCCGGAAATATGCCTCAATCGCAAA
>JALNVY010000124.1 GCA_023231165.1 Syntrophales bacterium
ATCAACCTGACGAAAGGTTTCCCGGAAGACATCGCCGCCGGCAACAACAAGTTCCGATTTGGCGATCGCTCCGGCACTTCCCTCCTCTTCGCCGCTTAGGATGGCATTGCACGTCACATCGCCGGTGCCGATGTCTTCTTCCAGGGCGGCGCGGATCAGGCGCAGCAAGAATTTTTTTTCGTAACTGTTCAAGATTTGATACTCAAATCGCCGGGGGTTCGATTGTATCCCCGGGCAGGGATTTCTCAAAAACATCCCAGAGGTTCAGTGTAAGTTCCGGGAAAGCACGGCGCCTCACGGTGCCAGTTCCTGTAGCTTTTTCAGGGCCTTCTCGATCAGCAGGCGTTTTTCTCTGATTTCTTTATGTTTTTCTTCTTCCTTCTGAACCACGGCCGCTGCGGCCTTGGCAAGAAAATCGCGATTGGCAAGTTTTCGGGCAACAATAGCCAGCTCTTTCTCCAGTTTGGCCATTTCCTTTTCCAGACGGGCCTTTTCGGCGGCCACGTCGATCGCCCCTTCCAGAAGGACAAACACCTGAAGGTTTCCCACCACACCGGTGGCGGCCCCTTTGGGCTCTCCCATCGCCATGCCGATTTTCAGATCTTCCAGGTTGGCAAGGTTGACGATATAGCTGACTCCCGCTTCCAGGCAGGGGATCGATTTGGAATCTTTCTCCCCTTCCGGGGCCGAGATGATCGCCCGCAGCTTTTTGGACGGAGCTATTCCCATCTCGCCGCGGATAGCGCGGATCTTGGTTATCACCTCCATGATCAGCTCCATTTCCTCCTCCGCCCGGGGGTCGTCTTCATACTCGTCCTCCGTCGGGAAGGGGCTGACCATGATGGAGTTCCCGTCATTGAAGATGGTCTGCCAAATTTCCTCGGTCAGGTAGGGCATCGCAGGGTGAAGGAGCTTCATGATGGCCTTCAGGATTCCATAGAGGGTGTGTTGGGAGGCCAGGCGGGCGGCCGAGGCGTCCTTGCCGTATAGAACCGGTTTGATCAGTTCCAGATACCAGTCGCAGAATTCGTGCCAGATGAACTGATAAATACTGCCCGTCGCATCGTTGAATCTGTATTCGTCAAATCCGTTGACAACGTCCCTGATGGTGTGACGCAGGCGGGACTCTATCCAGCGATCGGGGAGAGATTTGTCTACTCTGGGGATCTGCGGCTCCGCCTCCGGGTAGTCTTCAAGATTCATCACGGCAAAACGCGTTGCATTCCAGATCTTGTTGACAAAGAACTTGTAGCCTTCGATCCGTTCTTCCGACATCCGGACGTCCCGTCCCTGGGCGGTAAAGGCCGCCAGGGTAAAGCGGAAGGCATCGGTTCCGAATTTGTCAATCATTTTAAGAGGATCGATGCTGTTGCCCTTGGACTTACTCATCTTGTCCCCGTGCTCGTCCCGGACCAGGGCATGGAGATAGACGTCCCGGAAGGGGACTTCTTTCATCGTATAGAGCCCCATCATCATCATCCGGGCTACCCAGAAGAAAAGAATATCGAAGCCCGTGATCAGCAGGGAGGTTGGATAGAAGGTCTTCAGGGCCGGGGTCTGCTCCGGCCAGCCGAGGGTGGAGAAGGGCCAGAGGGCGGAGCTGAACCAGGTATCGAGAACGTCTTCTTCCTGGCGGAGGGTGTCCCCCTTGCAGGCCGGGCAGTGATCCGGGTCCTGGGAAGCTACGATCATATTGCCGCAGCCGTCGCAGTACCAGACGGGGATGCGGTGACCCCACCAGATCTGACGGGAGATGCACCAGTCGCGGATGTTGGTCATCCATTCAAAGTAGGTGGCCTCCCACATCGGGGGGATGATCCGGGTCTTGCCCTTGATAACCGCCGCCGTTGCCGCTTTGGCCAGGGGGGCGACCTTGACGAACCACTGTTTCGATACCGCCGGTTCGATGGTTGTCTTGCAGCGATAGCACTGGCCGACATTGTGGATGTAGGGTGCGATCGTGCCGAGAAAACCGCCCTTTTCCAGATCCTTCACGACGTTTTCCCGGCATTCGAAACGGTCCTGGCCCTGATAGATGCCACCATTTTCGTTGATGACGGCGCTGCCGTCCATGATCTTGATGATTTCCAGGTTATGCCGTCCCGCCATGGCAAAGTCGGCGGGGTCGCAGGAGGGGGTGATCTTCACGGCTCCGGAGCCGAAATCCATGGTAACATAGTCGTCGGCGATGACGGGGATCTCCCGGTTTACCAGGGGCAGGAGGACCATCTTGCCGATCTTGTCCTTGTAGCGGGGGTCGTCGGGGTTGACGGCGACAGCCGTATCCCCCAGCATCGTTTCCGGACGGGTAGTGGCGACGACAATCTCGCCGCTGCCGTCAACGTATGGATACCGGATATCCCACATATGGCCGGCCTCTTCCTTGAATTCGACCTCAAGATCGGAGATGGCCGTATGGCACCGGGGGCACCAGTTGACGATATAGTCGCCCTGATAGATGAGGCCGTCGTTATAGAGCCGGACAAAAACCTCCCGGACGGCTTGGGAAAGTCCCGCGTCCATGGTGAACCGTTCCCGCTCCCAGTCGCAGGAGCAGCCGAGACGCTTGAGCTGGTTGGTGATCACGCCGCCGTATTTTTCCTTCCACTGCCAGACCCTCTCGATGAACTTTTCCCGACCCAGGTCGTGGCGGGTGAGACCTTCCCTGGCCAGTTCCTGTTCCACTACGTTCTGAGTGGCGATCCCGGCGTGATCCGTTCCCGGCATCCACATGGAGTTGTAACCCTGCATCCGCTTGAAACGGATCATGATATCCTGGAGGACGTTGTTCAGGGCGTGACCCATGTGGAGCATGCCCGTGACATTCGGGGGGGGGATGACGATGGAAAATTGCGGTTTGGCGCTTCCATCTACAGCGTGGAAAAAATTATTGTCCAGCCAGTACTGGTACCACTTCCGCTCCGCTGCGTGCGGTTCGAATGCCTTGCTCAACTGCCCTCTACCCATGAACGTTCTCCTTCTAGACGATGTTTTCTGAGATCCTGGGGTCTTATTTGCCGACCCCAGGATTGGACGGACAAAAATTAGAACTTCAGCTCTTCTTTGAATTTCTTGATGACCAGCAGGGCTTCGACGCCGGAAACCGTATCCATGGGTGCGAATTCTCCGGTGGAGAGGCTTTTGGCCTGCATAATCCCCCGGGAGGTCACAACCATAACGGCGTTGAAATAGGGCAGGTCGGAGCGCAGGTCGGGGAAGGTCGAGGTCGAACCGATGAACTTGGTGGCCAGGCTGTTATCACCGGTAACTTTGATCAAAATGTCTTCGATCATCATGGCATAAGCGGCCCGGGTGACAAATTCATTGGGATGGAAGGCCCCGTCGGGGTATACTTCCAGGCCCCGCACCCCAAGCTGGAGTATTCCTTCTATGTCCATTTTCAGGGGACTGGCGGCGATGTCAGTGGCCGTAGGCGCACCCCTTCCCGGGACCTTGGTCTTATCGGGATCCTTGAAAGAGGTGTCGAACTCTTTAGGAGTGCGTTTCTTATAGAGGACATCGATCTTCATCTCTTCCATGAACAGGGCGGCGGCGTCGGCGCGGGTGAGTTTTTCCACCAGGGCGATCTTCTTCCCCGTCACTGTCCCCGGCATAGCCCGCTGGATATCCTGAACGAGTTTCCACTGAACGTCGGCTTCAGCGGTATATTCAGCCTTGATTTCCATGACCTTGGCAAACATTTCGCCGGATTTGTTGAAATTTAGGGCGGTCTTGTAGCAGAGGCCCATGTAATAGTAGGCGGCGGCTGATTTAGGGTTGATGGCGATGGCGTTATCGAATTCACTCTTGGATTTGTCGAGCCAACTCGTATCCTGCGAGCAATCCGTACCGATACGGGTACAAGCGGCCTTGCTCATGGTATTGACGCGAATGTAGCCCACATGGACGACGAGTTTCTCGTCGTTGTTGTTGGCGTATTCCCAAGCTTTATCCAAAGCTTTATATGCTCCAGGAAAGTCATTCTGATAGGCCTTGACCAATGCCGTGCCCGCAAAGGCCCGGGAAAATTTCGGGGCTAACTGGATAGCCCGGTCAAATTCACTCTGCGCCTGGGGGTACTGACCCTGATCCAGAAGTTTCAGACCCGTATATACGTGATGATCGGGAGTATCCATTTCTCCCGTCGGTTTAACTGCCTTCGGTCCGCAGGATACAAGCATGAGGATTGCAATCACGACTGCCAAGACAGCAAACACCATTCGATAGTCTTTCCCTCGCTTCATAAGCCCTCTCCTTTCGTTACTTTATGCCTCCATATAGGGGCAGCGATTTTTAAAGTCAAGCGATTTCAAAGACCCCGATTAGAGGGCCTTCACGGTTTTTTATGGTTTGCGATCATAGGGTCCTTTTTTGATCGTGTCAAGCGTTGAGAAATTCAGCGATGCGCCTCTTTATCCCCGGCATGTCGTCGGGAGACATCCAGGTCATGTCCTTTTCCGCCCGAAACCACGTCATCTGCCTCTTTGCGTATTTTCTGGTATCCCGGGCCATTGACGCCTGCGCCTCTTCCAGGCTGCATATCCCCTTGAGATAGCTGAATATATGCTTATAGCCCAATGATTGCATGGGTTTGAGATCTTCGGGGTAGCCCCTGGCCAGCAGCTCCCGCGTTTCCTCCACCAGCCCGGCAGCGATCATGGCGGCGGCCCGTTCGTCGATGCGCTCAAACAGGCTGTCCCGATCGCAAAAAATGCCGATCTTTATGAATTCATAGCGCTTATCCTGAAATCCGTGCCGCCCCTGAGCTTCCGTAATGGAACAGCCCATGGCCGCAAAATATTCCAGGGCTCGGATAATCCGCACCGCGTCGTTGGGGTCGATGGTCAGGGCCGCAGCCGGGTCCCTTATCCGGAGTTCCTCATAAAGATAATCCTTGCCTTGCCTCGCCATCAATTCCTTGTAATTGCCTCTCAGTGCCTCGTCCGGTCCCGGTCCGGGGAGGAGGCCCCCCAGGAGAACCCTAATGTACAGGCCCGTTCCACCCACGATAAATACGGTCCTGCCCTGCCCGTGCAGCCTGTTGATCGCGAGGTCTGCCTCTTCACGAAAACGGGCGGCGTTGAACCATTCGTCAGGGTTGACGCAATCGATGAGATGATGAGGAACCTGCCGTTGCTCTTCCCGGGAGGGCTTGGCCGTCCCGATGTCCAGATAGCGGTATACTTGCATGGAATCGGCGCTGATGATCCCGGCGTTGAATTCCCGGACCAACTGGAGGGCGATGGCTGTCTTCCCGACGCCCGTCGGTCCGGTAATGACGACGAGGCGGGGCCTGTTAGTGTGAACTGACTTCGGCATAGTGCACTTACCTATTGATAATCCACAGAAAAAGTCGGGAATTACCTTCCTTAAAAATCCTCTCTCCCTCTGGGAGAGGGAGAAAATTACTTTTACCGAAGCTGTCGCCTTTTTTATGTCCGTTTGAAAAGCCGGGCTAACTGTTTTCCCGTTATGACGATCCAGACCGGGCGGCCGTGGGGACACGTTGCCGCAAAGGGCAGACGATCGAGATCCTGGCAGAGCCGTGCTACCTCGCCTTCCGAAAGGACTTGGCCCGCCTTGACGGCCCCTTTGCAGGCCAGAGAAATCAACACCTTATCCCTTTTGTCCTGCCAGGAGACGGCTGACCCCTCGCCGGCGAGCTGCTCGATCAGATCCTGCAGGAGTCCCTGCGGGTTGAGCTGGCCCAGGATGGCCGGCAGGGACTTGATTACCACGGTATGGCCGCCGAAGGGTTCGATTTCCATTCCCGTTTCCTTCAGGATATCCATATTTTCCATAAGCAGACCAAAGTCCGCAGGGGAAAGGGCGACGATCTCGGGAAGGAGCAGAGGTTGGACAATGACCTGCTCCCCAGTGCCGAACTGACGGAACTGTTCATAGAGGATTCGTTCGTGGGCGGCATGTTGATCCACCAGGACCAGACCGTCGGGATCGGAAAATACGAGATATGTCCCCCCGGTCTGCCCCAGATAGGTCATCCGGGCAAAGGAGCGTTCTCCTGCTGCCGGCGTTGGGTAGGGATCGGTGGTGGCAGGCTTGTTATCATTATCGGATTTGGGGATATGATCGGGGACACCGTTTGATGGTGTTCCCAGCCCGCCCGCAGGATAAGAGGACGCGATGCCGTTTATCTGGGGACATGACCCAATTTCGCCAGAAATTGAAATCGTGTCCCCAGATTCCCCTTCCCCACCTTTCCCGGAGACGGACGAGAAACCGCCGCGGTCAGTCCGTTTCCCCGAAAAACCGTTCATCCCCGAATATGTCGTTCGGCCCGATGTTTCTTTGACGGCATCCCGGTAGGGGAGCTTCTTCTTGCCCCCATAGAGGGTATAGCGCTTCAAGGCCTCCTCGATCCGGGTCTGGTAGGCCGGCGAGGCTGTGGCTCTTGCTGCCGCTGTCGATGAGGACAGCCATGTGTGTCCGGCGCCTATGTCCAGGGAAACCTGGGCGAGGCTATGCAGGAGGGACTCAACGATCAATCCATAAAGATCCCGGGGATTGCGGAAGCGGACTTCCAGTTTTGCCGGATGGACGTTCACATCTACGTCCTCCGGAGGGATTTCGAGAAAAAGGGCCGCCGCCGGGTAGCGTTTTGCCTCCACGAGATTCCGGTAGGCCGTCATGATAGCGTGGTTCAGCAGAGGGTCCCGGACATACCGGCCATTGACATAACAATAGATACTTTTCGTATTGGACCGGGCGACCTCCGGTCGGGATATGTATCCGGATATACCCATGTTTCCCCGTGTACCCTTTACGGAAAGGAGGGCATCCCGGGTATCTTTGCCGAGAACGAGGCTGAGCCGTTGCCCCTTATCGGGAGCGGCGGGTATGTCCCAGAGCTGGCGGCCGTTGCTCAGTACGCGGATTTTGGTTCCTTCATGAGAGAGGGCCGTTCGGGTGATTACTTCCAAGCAGGCCGCCTGCTCAGTCGCCTCCGTCTTGAGGAACTTTTTGCGCACCGGCACGGCGTCGAAGATCTTGCTGACAAAGATCGCGGTCCCCACCGGGCAACCCGTCTCACGAACCTCCTCTATCCGGGTGTTTTCCACAACAATCCGCGTCCCCGCGACGGCTTGGGGCTGACGGGTAAGCAGCTCGACCCTG
>JALNVY010000125.1 GCA_023231165.1 Syntrophales bacterium
CGATCTTTTGGACATTTGTCTTTAAGAATTTTGGAAGCCGTTAATCGGGATATTCCTGATGGTAAACCACTTGGGAATGCATTATTTGGGAATCAGAACTAATTGTATGAGGGTTTATACTTTTTATCCAAGGAGAAGTTATGATACGCAAGATGACATTGAAATGGATGATAGTCCTGGCCGTTGGCCTTCTGGCCGCTCCGGCGAACGCCGAAGAGGCGCAGGTGCTCAAAACTCAGAAGGATAAGATAAGCTACGGTATCGGGGTTAGTGTGGGGAAAAACTTCAAACAGCAGGGGATCGAGGAAATCGATCTGGACATCGTGATAAAAGGCTTAAGGGATTCTTTCTCGGGCGGAAAGCTTCTTATGTCCGAGGATGAACTTCGTGCAACCTTGAATGCCTATCAAGAAGAGTGGAAGAAAAAGCAGTTGCAGGCCAGGAAGGTGACAGGAGAGCGCAACATGAAAGAGGGCGAGGCTTTTCTGGCCGAAAACAAGAAGAAGAAAGACGTCGTGACCCTGCCGAGCGGACTGCAGTATAAAATCCTCAAAAAAGGGGACGGCAAGAAGCCTATTGATACCGATACTGTAGAGTGCCAATACCGAGGCGCCCTCGTCAACGGGACCGAGTTCGACAGTTCCTCACGGGCTGGAAAACCATTGAAAACAAAGGTTACAGGTGTCATACCCGGGTGGACTGAGGCTTTAAAACTCATGACTGTGGGTTCCAAATGGCAGCTTTTCATTCCTTCCAAGCTTGCTTATGGAGAGCGGGGAGCGGGAAACCTGATCGGTCCCAATGCAACGCTCATCTTCGATTTGGAACTTGTTGCCATTAAATGATCCGGAGGCAATCTTCGGGAGAGGAAAAGGCGGGTATGCGCGTATGATTATTAAAATGATCAGACATATGCAGATCCCCGCCATTTTTATTGGCCTGTCTATGATATTATTGGTTTTTCACTCTTACGCCACGGCTGATGTCTACCAGTATGTCGACGATAAGCAGGTTATCCATCTGACCAATGTCCCTGAGGGGCCGAAGTACAGGATTTTGATTAAAGAACGGGCTTTTAATGTCTACCCTGTGCCTGATTCCGGTTCTTTCTATGAATTGATCGCCTTGACAGCAGATAAATATGGCGTAGATGGCGATCTCGTGAAGGCCGTCATCAAGGCCGAATCCAATTTTAATCATAAAGCGGTATCGAAGAAAGGGGCGAAGGGGCTCATGCAGCTCATGCCCAAAACGGCCATGAATCTTGGGGTGAGCGACAGTTTTCACCCCGGCGCTAATATTGACGGTGGCATCCGCCATCTCTCCTACCTGATTAACCTATATAATGGCGACCTTCCGCTGGTCCTGGCCGCCTATAATGCTGGTGAAACAGCTGTTGCCAAATATCGCGGCATTCCGCCCTACTCAGAGACCCGGAGTTATGTGCATCAGGTCCTTGATTTTTATGACCGGTACAGAAAAACGGCAAAGAGCAAACCCCTGGTATCGGCATCCCTGAATTATACACAGCGACAAAATTAATTACGCATAATATCATTCCGGCGAACTACGGAATCCGCAATTCCTCTCATCATCCATTTCCTGATCCATAAATAAGAGATAAGGTTGCACGGATCACGTTTTCTCCCTATGGAACAATAAACGGGGGAAATGTAACCATTATGCCGTAATACGAGATAAGACGTTCAACCGAAACGGTGATCCATCATGAAGAGGGGAACCCGGGCAGGAGCTGAGGGCTTTACACTTCTGGAGATCCTGGTGGCACTGGCCATAATGGCGATTGCCGTTACACTGGTTCTGCAGCTTTTCTCCGTCAATCTAAGGGCCGTATCCATTGCCGGCGATATGACCTCGGCCGCCATCAGGGGAGAAGCCAGGATCAGAGAGATTCTGGCGGAGCCATCGCTGACGGAAACGTCCTGGAGTGAGACATCGGAAGATGGCTATCGCATGGATGTCTCCATATCGGAAGTGCTGAAGGAGAGAACTGATAACCTGCCCGTCAGACTGATGGAAGTTATCCTTACGATCCACTGGATGGAAGGACGAAGGGAAAAAAGCCTCGGTCTGAAGTCACAGAAGATAACCGATAAAATGGCTCCGGCTTTGAAAAATTCTGCGGCCCAGGGCTGAGAGGCCGATGGTTCTATCCGTAGGCAAGGTTGTGAATATGAATAATATCGGGAACGTGGCTGCGATCGATGGAGGGAATCAGCGGCAAATGCTTGCATCCTTCCGAGGCTTTACGCTCCTGGAACTCCTCATCTCCATGACCCTGCTGGTGCTGATCGTGGTCATTGCCATAGGGGCCATGAGGCTCAGTTCCCGGTCAGTGGTGGCGGGTGAAAAAAAAATGGAGGCCCAGGAGAGGCTCAGAACGGTTCTTTCCACGATGGATGCGCAGATTCAATCCCATATTCCCCTGACTTATCAGGAGGAAGGTAACAAGAAATACTATTTCCGGGGAGACAAAAAGACCCTCCGCTTTTCGACAAATTATTCCATCTGGAACGGTCGGAATGGGTATGTCATTGTCACTTACAAGGTCGAGGGTGATCCTGGCGTTCATGAGGTTCTATCTGCAAGTGAACAGGTGCCGGGGCTTGAAGGCCTTCGGGAGACTCGTTTTATGGAAGGCTCCCTGATCTCTTTTGAATATTTTCTGAAACATCCGGCTGAAGAACAGGGCAAGTGGGTGGAGATGTTGTCCGATGGGCTTGCCATTCCCGAGAAAATCAGGGTTCGTGTGACCCAGGGGACGAAGCAATTGTCCCTGGTGTATCCGGTTAGAGTCGGCGGGAAAATGATGGCGGTGGGGCAGAATATTAACTCTCGTCGCCAATGAGAGGGGTCTGCGCGTTTGTTCGGAGAAGTTATGCTGAAAAAAAATCCGCAGAGCGGCATCGCCCTTGTTGTTGTTTTATGGATATTGGCGATCCTCATGGTAATGGTCTTTTCCTTCTCTGTGATGACGCGCGGCGAAACATATGGGCTTCTGGCTTTCAAAGATGGCATGGAGGAAAAGTTACATGCTGAGGCCGGTATCAACAGAGGAATTCTGGAGATTATTTACCGGTCTGTCAATCAAAATCAATCTATGACGTATGCAGGAAAAGAAGTGTGGCGGTTGGATGGGACGCCCTATGACGTTCAGGGGGGAGATGGCGGCTATCGGGTGCGGATCATAGATGAAACAGGGAAGATATCCCTGAACAGCTTGACGGACAGTTCCGGTATTATCTTGAAGAATCTCCTGATCAACCAAGGTGTGACACCGGAAAACGCCGATATTATTGTAGATTCCATCCTGGATTGGAAGGATGGGGATGATTTGCATCGCCTGAACGGCGCGGAAAGCGATTATTATATGTCCCTGCCGAATCCCTATAAGGCCAGGGATGCCAACTTTGAGACCCTGGAGGAACTGATCCTTGTCAGGGGAATGACTTCGGAGATTCTCTATGGGAAGGATCAGAAAAAAGGAGTGATCAACTTCTTGTCCATTCACAGCACCACCAACCAGATCAGCATTAATGCGGCGCCGAAAGAGGTCCTGGCCGCCCTTCCCGGGATGAATGCAGCTATGGTGGATCGACTCATGGAATTCAGGGCAGTGACGGAAATTCATGGTTTAGAGGATATCAAGGAGATCACCGGTGATAGTTACCCCCTGATGGCGCCTTATACCACTTTTACCTCGGGGACCGGAGGACCTTTCTATAGCATCGAGGCTACCGGCCATAAAGGTAACCGTAAAACCGGTTACGCTATTGCGGCAACGATTACCTTTGATGGCCCTCATCAGTATCATTACCTTTACTACAAAAGTCCGGCGGACATCACACCATGACAATAGTGGAAGCCATCAGCAGAATGAGATCTCCCGCTTTTAAAACGGCGGTGCGGACAGCCCGCCTGGGCCGATCCCTGTGGAGCGTACTCTCTTTCAGCCTTGCCGATAATCGCATTGCCCCCGGACGGTCTCTGTCCGTTGTGCTGGAGACCGGACGTATCTCTGTTGTTTACGCCTCCCGGTTCTTGTCTCGCATTAAAATCAGGGGAATACGGTGCTATCCCTTCGAGGAAGGAAAGGTTCCGACACCGGAAAACCTTGCCTCCGCGGTCGCCTTGGCGATAAATGGTCTCAGGATTCCCCGCACGCAGGTTACCCTTGTCATTCCCAAGGCCTGGGCCATTATGAAGACGGCCGAATTTCCCCTCACAGTTAAAGACAACCTCTCCGCGGTCATTTCTTATGAACTGGACCGGTTGACCCCGCTGAGCGCCGATAGGGCTTTCTATGATTTCCGGATCATCGGGGAAGATAAAAGCCGCCTGAAAATCATGCTTGCCGCGATGAACAGCGATATCCTGCAGCCCTATCTGACGGCTCTCAAAGAGAGAGAAATCCGTATCAGGCGGGTGACCATCAGCACTTTTGCCTTTGCGGCGCTTGGCCATTATGTTAATCGGAGCGGGAGCACCATTTTTATCGCCAGCCATGCCGGCGGATATGAGGGTGGGCTTGTTCGCGATGGCCGGCTGCAAATTTCCCTGGCAGAAAATTTTTCGTCCGGCGATGAGCAATCAAGAGAAAGCATGATTGCCGCGGCGATCAATCCCCTCATCGACATGATTAAAAAAGAAGGTCAATCTCCCCATGTTATGGTCGATCATCCCCTGTCCGAGCCCCGTTATTCCCGGCTTCGTGATGTAATCCATGCGCCGGTCCGGTTTATCAGGGAGATTGATCTCGGGATTGAGTGTTTAAATAATGTGAATCCGAAAGAAGTCTCCCATATGGCCTTGGGGGGCGCCCTGGAATGCCTCTGGACGGGGACGTCGAAGATGAACCTTCTCGACCGGGGTATTCATGAATCTTCGCGAACCCCGATGGCGCTTTCAATCGGCATCCTGTCCATCCTTATCCTTCTGGGTGTGTTCTGGATTCTGTCTCCCCTTCAGATCGAAGAGCAGAGGCTTGAGGCCATCGATCGGGAAATATCGATCCGAAAAGATGAAGTAAAAAAGGTCGAAGCGTTGAAAAAGGATGTGGAAAATATAGAGAAAGAAATATTTACCATCAGGTCGTTCAAGACATCCCGGCCCATGGTAATGATTCTGCTTAAAGAGTTGACCCGGAGTCTGCCGAAGAATGCCTGGCTCTCGAGGGTGCGGATTGCCGAGTCCATTGTCGAAATTGAAGGTTACGCCGCCTCGGCGACGGAGCTGCTGCCAAAACTGGAGGCTTCCGAGTATTTTAAAAAAGTTGACTTTGCTTCCCCCACAATCAGGGATACCCGCATGAAAGCGGATCGTTTCGCCATCAAGATGGAAATTGAAGGTTTACCGGAGGAAAAGGCGGGCAATGGGAAGCAAAAGTAGAATCCTCTTTATTGCCGTTCCTGTCATGCTGGTTCTCTTAGGTGTAACCGTATACGAGTATGGTTATCTCAGGGTCCAGTCGGAAATAAACGATCTGGAGGACGGGGTGTCCATCAAGGCGAAAACCCTGGCGAAATATAAGGCCCTGATCGCCCAAAAAACCAGCATTGAGGAAGGACTGGTGACTTTGAGAGAGGCCAGAAAAGCGGAAAGCTCAAAAACAATTGAAGGTCAGACCCCTTCCATCGCCGCCGCCAGTCTGCAGGGCACGGTCAAGGGCATGATAACGGCCAGAGGCGGGAGCATCGTCAGCGAACGGGCTGAAAAACCGGAAGGGTCCGGAAAATTCATAATTATCACCGTAACCATCGATGCCGTCTTGCCCGACACAAGGGCGCTGGCGGATACCATGTACGCGATTGAGACCCAGAGCCCCTATCTTGTCGTCCGGGAGTTGGACACAAGAATCAGGGCTTTCAAAGACCCGAGGGATTTGACCGTTAAACTGAAGGTTTCGGGATTGATGGAAGGCAGATAAAATGATCCGCATAAAATATATCCTTCAAAACATGAACGTGGTCAATGGGCTGCTGGCCATAGCTGCGGCAGCAATGGTTTATTACATTGTGATCCCTTTTTTCAACCCGGACATTCGGGTTTCCCTGCCGGCGGTAAAAGAAACGAAAGCCGAATCATATAAAATTACGGCATTGCCTCAAAATATCTCTCAAGCCGATTATGCCGTGATTGGCGATCAGAATCTTTTTCACCCGGAGAGGATAGTTCCACCGGAAAAAAAAGAAGAAAAGGCAATTCCAAAACCGGAGGTGATTCTCTATGGGACCTTGATTACAGACCAACTGAGCATCGCTTTTGTCGAAGACAGAAAAGCGCCCAGGACAACGCCGGGGAGAGGTAAAAGACAAATGGCTCTTCACAAGGGGGACCAACTGAGTGGATACATTCTCCGGGAGATTGAAGCGAACCGCATCGTTTTCACCAAAGGTGAAGAAAAGATCGTTGTGCGCCTCGAAGAAGGGGAAAAAAGAAAAGCTTCCGAAACGCCGATATCACCTGCTACGACGGGAATGACGCCAGGCAGCCCTCAGGCGACAGCATCCCCGGCATCATCACCTTCGCAATCACCTGGTCAGAAGGCCGCTCAGACATCTACTTCTTATCTGCCGACGATCGTGTCGCGTGAAACGAAAGGAGGGGGGAGCATTGGTGCAAATCTGCCATCCAGACGCACTGCGGCGCAAATGGAAGTGATAAGGAAGAGGGAGGCGTACCGGCAACTGCAGGGACCTTAAAAATGGATGAGATCACGAGGCCCTCATATTAGAGGTGGTCGGTATTGTTTGGACAGGAAACAGGGGTTTATAAGTGGGAAGCGGCTCTTGGTTCATGATCATGCAGCAGCCCGTTTCTGCGATTGTGTCCCGAAATAAACCATAGCAGGTGTCTTCCTGTCAAAGTTATTATGCCACCTCTTTTCATTGTAGAACTTGAAGTAGCTGGCAAGTCCGCTTTTCGCCTCCGTCATTGAAGAATATGCCTTCAGATAAATGTCCTCGTACTTAACGCTTTTCCATAACCGGAGACCTTTGAACATTGACAAATTTTATCAGGGATCAGTTTTGAGACCGATTTTTCAGAATTCCGTTTTCGA
>JALNVY010000126.1 GCA_023231165.1 Syntrophales bacterium
AACTCTTTATATTCTTCACGATTATAGGAGGCAACCAGTAGAATTTGATTTCAACAAGTCAAATTCTACTGGTTAATTCTGACAACGTATTATGCTGGCAGCAAGGCCATAACTATTATCAAATCACTGAACCGTATGGGCGGAGCGACTTAATGATAAATACTCCGCCCATTGCCCATTTTCCTTTTTTCGAGCGAAGCAAATGAAAGATAAGGCATACTCAATCATATCGGGTGGGATGGATTCAACTTTGGCTACATTCTTAGCGAAAAAAAAATATAGCCAAATAGTCGCTCTTTTTATTGATTGGGGTCAAAAGTCTGTGGATGAGGAATGGATAGCAGTTCAAGAAATCTGTGCATTACTGGAGATTAATGAGATAGAAAGAATTGAGGTCCCAATAGATAAATGGGATAAATCCAGCCTTACACAAGGGGATCGTAAAGAAGTTGATGATAATTTTATGGTTCCCGAAAGAAACCTTGTATTCATCTCTCTGGCAGCATCTTATGCTAGAGCAAATGGAGGAGGCTGTCTGATTGTTGGATTTAATAAAGATGACGGAGGCTATGATACAAGTAGGGAATTTGTCGATCAGATAAATGTATTTTTTGAGAAAGGGACAAAAGAATTAAGCTGTTATAATGGGACATATCTGCGTGGAACAAAAATAACTCTGGAAGCCCCACTCCTTGGATATGACAAGAAAAAAATTGCAGAAGAACTCAAAGCTAACGATTTATACAATTTAACATATACTTGTTACGCTGCGAAAGGCCCATGTGGAAAATGTAGAGCATGCAAAAAGAGAGAAGCATCATTCACGTCATATGGAAGTAAAGGGCCGACCTGAAACACTTAACGGGCATGTAACAATAGACGGTTCATAAAATTTCGGAAGGAAATCAGGCATAACCCTGCACTACGCCGGATGCAGGAATTTATGATTATCTAAGCACAATGTAAAATACTAATATCAATAGGAAAAACTGATTATGTTACGTATAGGTAGATGAAGTCGAGGCAATAATTCTAATAATGATTACGGCAAGAATATATTTTCTTTCCATTGCCCATCTTCTGTTTTTCGAGTGACCAGACACGGACTCGAACTTTAGTCCTTCAAATAATCAGGTGAGAATCTATGTGAGAAAATCATTCCAAAATTGATAAATACTTGTAAACATCGCCTAAAATAGACAAGATTAATATCCTGTCATGTCAAATAGTTACAATAATATGAGGAGTGTGTGAAGCTCAAAGGCTCTAATTCTAAATCAAAGCGCTATCTTCGTTGGCATCGTCATCAGCTCCTCGACGTGTGAATAATACGCCTGCGTTGCCTCTTCCTCGCCGCCTTGATATCATCTTTGATTTAGAATCGGAATATATATAAGCATTGGCAGCAGTGA
Source organism: Syntrophales bacterium (assembly GCA_023231165.1). GTDB lineage: Bacteria > Desulfobacterota > Syntrophia > Syntrophales > UBA8958 > UBA8958. The sequence goes on from JALNVY010000126.1 coordinate 1,413, forward strand.
TAATGAGTTAAAAAAGAGGGGTTCCTTTTCAGGAACCCCTCTTCTGCTTTAAACGGATTTGTGTTCTTCAGCCTTAATGGTGCTCTTCCATCGCTCCGGCAATATACATCATGGACAGGAGCATGAAGACGAGGGTCTGGATGAAAGAGATCAGGAGCTTGAGGACGAGGATGGGCAGCGGCACCAGGAGCGGAACGAGAATGAACAGAACGAAGAGGACGATATGACCGCCCTCGATGTTTCCGAAGAGACGCATTGACAGTGAGACGGGGCGGGAGATGTGGCTCACGATTTCAATGGGTAGCATCAGGGGCGTCAGCCACCATATGGGTCCCAGAAACTGCTTGAAATACTTGAGTCCTTGAATCTGAACTCCCACGATGTGGGTCAGGACGAAGACGACGAGAGCCATGGCGACGGTTGTGTTCAGATTGGAGGTGGGTGACTCCAGCCCCGGAATCAGCCCGATCAGGTTCGAGAACAGAATGAAAAAACCCAGGGTGGCGATCAGGGGGAAGAAACGCATCCCATGAGTCCCCATGGTATCGATCAGCAGTTTTTGAATGGCGCTGACAAAAACTTCCATAGTGTTCTGAAACCCTCCCGGTGTCAATTGCAGCTGGCGTGTTGCCAGAAAAGAAAAAAGAGCCAGCAGGGCCATGACAAGCCAGGTATAGGTAATGTAAGTGGGAATACCGGGAAAGATTAATTGCAAGAAAGACAGAGTGTGCATCTTCTAATTGACCTCCTCAACGCAAGTTTTTTTTAATGCCACAATGGCAGTCAAAACAATATTGATAATTACCGTGGAGAGGCCGATCAATAGGCCGATCACATCCACGATCTGACTGGAAACGATGAAGAAAAGGGCAATCGCCGTGACGCCGAAGCGAATATAGTATTTGAACATGATCCGTGACTTTGCCCGATCATTAAGGTGCTGAAAGACATTTTTGACATCCCGATAGAGCCAGTGATAATTGACGATGCTGATTAGGCCACCAAGCAGAACGCCAAGGGTGAATTTTGGAGAAAACAGAAGCGTGCTGACAATGACAAAGACGCCAAGCATGACCCAGTTAACGATTTCAAGCCTTTGCTGGAGCGGGTCTTTTTCGGTGTGGTTCACTTTTTACACTCTTGATAATCGTTTTATCGTCCTGAATGGATTTGCTGATCAGGACATACAAATTTCTAAAGCCCCCAAATACGCCCATGATGAAAAACAGGACTGTAAAGAAGAAGGACGTGCCCATCTTCTTGTCCAGCCAATTGCCGACAAAGAGCCCCCCAAAGATCAAAATAACGAAGGCGAAGCCAATACTGCTGGCATAAGCCATCTGAACGTATGCTTTCCTGTCTTCCTTATCCATCAGCGCAGCGCCTTCTATCACGGACAGGAAGTGAAGTCAACACAAAATGGCAGGGAATCTTCATTATCTTTTCGTAACCTCCGGGCATTTATTAATAAATGGAGCAATCGCTCTTAGCGTCTCTCGACACTCTCCACTTCGTACCATGAGATGGTCTTCCGCAGACCCTCACGGAAGTCGGTTGCGGCCCGGAAACCTATTTCCTGAAGGGCCTTGGTGGTATCGAGCATCCGGCGAGGTTGACCGTCCGGCTGGGTGGCATCCCAGGCGATCCTTCCCTTAAAGCCAGTTAGTTCTACAATCAGTTCCACAAGATCACGAATGGATATTTCGAAGCCGGCGCCTATGTTGACCGGTTCGGACTTGTTGTATCGCTCCGTGGCCAGAACGATGGCCTCCGCCGCATCTTCGACATAAAAGAATTCCCGTGTGGCCTTTCCGCTTCCCCAGACGATAATTTCCTTTTCACCACCGATTCTTGCATCGACGCACTTCTTGATCAAGGCAGGGATGACGTGAGAGGAGCGGGGGTCGAAGTTGTCCCCCGGCCCGTAAAGGTTCACCGGCAGGAGAAAAATGGAATTGAATCCATATTGCTGGCGGTAGGCCTGGGACTGAACGAGCATCATCTTTTTCGCCAAGCCATAAGGGGCGTTGGTCTCTTCGGGGTAACCGTTCCAAAGGTCATCTTCTCTGAATGGAACGGGGGTGAACTTCGGGTAGGCGCAGATTGTTCCCAAGGCGACAAATTTGTCGATCTTGCGCAGATAGCCCTCATGGATGAGCTGGACCCCCATCATGATGTTATCATAGAAAAGTGACCCGGGATTCTCCCGATTGAAGCCGATTCCTCCCACTTTGGCAGCAAGGTGGACAACGATATCAGGTCTTGTCTCTTCATAGAGACGTCGGACGTCGCCCAAGTCAATCAGATTGTAATCGGGCAGGTCGGCGACGGTGATGTTTTCATGACCATGGTTCCGGAAGGCCTTGATGAGGTGCTTACCAAGAAAGCCCTTACCGCCGGTAATGGTAATACGCTTGTTTTTCATGGTTGCCTCATAGCATGTGATGGTTTCCCGTGACATAGCCAGCGTTGCACAGGGTTTTTTCCTTCTCGGCGCTCTCCATGTCGGCGGCGACCATCATGTCGATAAGCGATTCAAAACCGATCCGGGGCTGCCAGCCAAGGTGTTTTCTCGCTTTTGTGGGATCCCCCAGCAGGACATCCACTTCCGTAGGGCGGAAATAACGCTTGTCGATAATTACGTATTTTTCATAGTCCAGATCCAGTTTACGGAAGACCTGCTGGGTAAATTCTCGTACCGAGTGGGTCTCTCCCGTCGCAATGACATAATCGTCGGGCTTGTCCTGCTGGAGCATCATCCACATAGCCTCCACATAGTCCCCTGCAAAGCCCCAGTCCCGTTTGGCTTCCAGGTTTCCCAGAAAGAGCTTGTCCTGAAGGCCGAGCTTGATCCGGGCTGCCGCCCGGGTGATCTTTCGGGTAACAAAGGTTTCTCCCCGCCGGGGGGATTCGTGATTGAAGAGGATGCCGTTGGCGGCAAAGATCCCGTATGCCTCGCGGTAGTTTTTTGCGATGTAATAGGCATAAACTTTGGCTACAGCGTAAGGGCTCTGGGGCTGAAAAAGGGTCGCTTCGCTCTGAGGCGGCGGGGCGGCTCCAAACATTTCACTCGACGATGCCTGATAAAAACGGGCCTTAACGCCGGACTTGCGGATGGCCTCGAGGAGACGCAGTGTTCCGAGGCCGGTAACATCTCCAGTATATTCGGGCATGTCAAAGCTAACCCGGACATGGCTCTGGGCGCCAAGGTGATAGATTTCGTCAGGCTTGATGTCGTTGATGAGGTCCGTCAATTGCCCCGATACGGCCAAGTCGCCGTAATGGAGATAGACACGAGCTTCCGGATCGTGAAAGTCCTTGTAGAGATGATCGATGCGGTCAGTATTGAAAGTGCTGGCCCGGCGGATCAGGCCGTGGATCTCGTAACCCTTGCCAAGGAGAAACTCGGCTAAATATGATCCGTCCTGTCCAGTAATGCCGGTTATAAATGCCTTTTCCATGTAAGGGCTTTGCCTCCTATTTATGTTGTTATGGTCACACCATCTTTGCACAATAAGATATCATTCCAATTGGTAATAGTCCCGATACCAATCAACGAACCGTCGTATACCTTCTACGATTGAAGTAGTGGGCTTGAATCCCACGTCGGCCATCAGTTCGTCAATATCGGCGTAGGTCGCAGGAACATCACCGGGCTGCATGGGAAGAAGATTCAGCGTTGCCTTTTTACCCAGGCATTTCTCCAGCGTCGCGATGAAGTCGAGCAGGGCGACGGGTTGGTTATTTCCGATATTGTAGATTTTATAAGGGGCGAAACTTGTCGCGGGATCGGGATGAACGCTGTCCCAGGCGGGATCGGGAGCGGGCGTCCTGTCCATGATGCAAACGATGCCCTCGACGATATCGTCGATATAGGTAAAATCCCGCTGCATATGACCCTCATTATAGACATCGATGGGTTGGTTGGCAAGGATGGCCCGGGTGAAAAGAAACAACGCCATATCAGGCCGCCCCCAGGGGCCATAAACGGTGAAAAAGCGCAGTCCCGTGCAAGGTATCTTATAGAGAGCCGCATAGGCATGGGCCATAAGTTCATTGGCCTTTTTCGTCGCGGCGTAGAGGCTGACGGGATGATCGACGTTGTCATGAATGGAAAAGGGCATGCTCGTGTTTGCCCCATATACGGAACTCGAGGAAGCAAAAACAAGATGACCTGTCTTTATAGCCCGGCAACCTTCCAGGATGTTGAGGAATCCTGACAAGTTGCTGTCCAGATAGGCGTAAGGATTGGTGAGGGAATAACGGACGCCTGCCTGTGCGGCCAGGTGCACCACCAGCCGGGGCTTTTCCCGTGCGAACAAGGATGAAATTGCGTCTCTATCGGCGATATTGAGGTGGATGAACCTGAAAGCTTCATTTTCCTGGAGTATCCGCAAACGTTCCTTTTTCAGGCGGACATCGTAGTAGGAATTGAGGTTGTCAATGCCAACAACGGTTCTGCCCGCCGCCAACAGTCTGCGTGACAGATGGAAACCGATGAATCCGGCGGCGCCGGTGATGAGGATTTCGGCCATATCTTACAAGCTCCAGTAATGGATATGCTGCTTTTCCATGTCACGGCTCCTAATGTCACGGCTTTTGAAGAGACCCTTGATGTCGATTACCAGTGGCGGCATCGTCTTGCACAGCGCAGCGATTTTCACGACGCCCATCTTGAGGTATTCGTCATGGGCCACGGCAACAATAACGGCGTCCATGTCGGTAATATTTCTCAGGGGTGTCAGGTTGAGGCGGTAATGTTCGTGGACCTCTTCCGGGATGGCAAGGGGATCGTGGACGAGGACTTCAATGCCGTATCTAGCCAGTTCCGTAATGATATCAACTACCCGGGTATTACGGATATCGGGGATGTTTTCCTTGAAGGTCAGGCCGAGGACGGCAACGCGGGCCTTACGGACCGGCTTGTCGGCAGCGATGAGCATCTTAACCGTTCGTTCGGCGATGTATTTCCCCATGCCATCGTTGATCCGGCGTCCGGCCAGAATCATTTCCGGGTGGTAACCCAGGCTTTCGGCCTTGTAGGTAAGATAGTAAGGATCGACGCCGATGCAATGGCCTCCGACCAGTCCCGGGCGGAATGGGAGAAAATTCCATTTTGTTCCGGACGCTTCCAGGACTTCGAGGGAGTCTATTCCCATGCGCTGAAAAATGATGGACAGCTCGTTCATGAGGGCAATGTTGATATCCCGCTGGGTATTTTCAATGACCTTGGCCGCTTCTGCCACTTTAATGGAGGAAGCCTCATAGATGCCCGCCTTGACGACCTTTCCATAGACCCCCTTGAGAAGCTCCACTGTGTCCTGGTCGGAGCCGGAGACGATTTTAACGATGCTCTCCAGGGTGTGGACCTTGTCGCCGGGGTTGATCCGCTCCGGTGAATAGCCCACGAAAAAATCCTGTCCAAAATTTAGTCCCGATTCCGATGCCAGGATGGGAACGCATATCTCTTCCGTAACGCCAGGATAAACGGTTGATTCATAGACAACGCAGGAACCGGGGGTCAGATGTCTTCCCGCTAGAGCTGAGGCGCCGCGAATAGCGCTGAGATCGGGAATTCGGGAACCGTCGATCGGAGTGGGAACAGCCACGATAATCAGACGGCAC
>JALNVY010000127.1 GCA_023231165.1 Syntrophales bacterium
AGTACTAATCAGCGCATAGATGGGGAATTGAACCCCACGTCATGGGGAATTATTCCCTTGTTTATGACCCGGAATTCTCTCATTCAGCCACGATCTTCTTCGCTATCAAGTCACCCAGCAACCCATGAAAACGACTCCGGGCATCGGTCTTCCAGTACGTCGCAATCACGGCGCCCTTTGCCAAGGCTCTTAATGTTTGAGCGTCTTTGTTGTCGCTATCCCTGTTTCTTACTTGAAGGCATGAACGACTGCATTCACAGCTTTCGTCAGGTGGCCCCTGGTGTCGTGAAACGCTTCCTTCCCCAGTTCAGTCAACTCCTCCACCTTTTCCTCTGTGGAGGACTCCAGATGCTTCAACTGTTTGACCACCGAGTCATAGGCCTTACTGCTTTTTTTCAGCGCCGCCTCGTATTCCTCTTTGGCCTCTGTAAGCAATTTCGCAGCTTTTTCGTTAATATCCCTCCGCGTTTTCCGGCCACTTTGCGGTGCATAGAGGACACCGACCGCAACGCCCATGACGCCACCAAGAATAATACCTTTTATAAAACCTTCGATCTTATTTGACATGATTTCACCTTATTTCCTTACCAGTCTACGGGTTGGTTGTCCGTGCTTCACGTTCAATAATGATCTCGACGCGGCGGTTGTTGGCGCGCCCCTCGGCTGAAGCATTGTCAGCAATCGGGCTGCCCTCGCCCTTTCCGCGTGACTGGATGCGGTCGGCTGGGTAGCCATGCTGCACGAGGTAATCGCGGACCGCGTCGGCCCGACGTTGCGAGAGGCCTTGGTTGTATGCCTCGGAGCCCTGAGAATCGGTGTGCCCCTCCACAATGAGGTTGCGCGCGCGGATCGATAGTAACGCCTTGGCCACCTGGTTAAGCTTTACCTGCGCGGAGGGCAACAAGGTCGACTTGGCGGAGGGAAAGAGAACGCTCCCGGAGAGTATAACGATCAGTCCGCGTTCATCTTCCTTTACGGCGGCGAGCTTGGCGAGTTCAGCCCGTGCGTCGGCCGTCCGCTGCTCGGAGTCGCGCAAGTCCTGCTTCGCACGCTCTGCGGTTTCGGCGTCTGCCTTGTCCTGGACTTCTTTGACCGCGGCGTTCTTGTCGAGTTCGGTCCGTGCTGCGGCGGTCTGCTTCTCGGAGTTGCTCAAGTCCTGTTTTCCCTGTTTTACGATCTCGGTTTGTTTCTTCTGGAAATCGACGTTCGCCTCATCCTTGCTTGCCTTGTCGGCGGCGATGGCGCCGAGCGCTCCCGCCTGTTCAGACTTGCGCTGAGCGACGTAAGCGAGATCTTTAGTTTCTTGCGAGTCGGGGTCCTTCTGGAATGACTGTTCCGCCAGGTCGAGCGCCACATTTGCCTTGTGCAATTCCGCCGGCACGAGTTGCGCCGCCGGCCCCTGGCTCGCTTGTTGGTAGGCCGAACGAGCGTTGACGAGCTCATTTGGCGCCACGGTTGCGCAGCCGGCAAAGAGCGCGACGAACGCGACTAGGATCATAAATTGCAACGTTTTCATTGAAGCCTCCTTTAGGTTCATGGTTAGGTTATGGGTTATCTTGCTGAAGTTTGCGCACACGCTCCACTGCTGCCGTGGCCTCAGCCTTCTGGGCATCCCCGTGGGACAGCACAACCGCCAGTTCGGCGTCGGCTTCGGCCCGCAACAGCATCGACCTGGCCTCCTTCTTATCGCCTTTCGCGGCCAGCCCCCTGGCGAGTTCCAGTTCCTCCTTGGCTAGCTGCAAATGAAGCGAGGCTTGCGGTACCTTGGCCGCCCCGGCCTCCTCGGCGGCGCGGATCCCCGACGTTGACGCCTCTGTTTTCAGTGGGGCGCTTGAGCATCCCGCGACAAATGCAGTGGTCACGACAGCCGCGAACACCATAGTTCCGATCTTGGATACCTGTTTCATTTAGTCCTCCTTTTGTACTTGGATAGGTGGTTGTCTTATTGAATCCTTCTTGTTTCTTTCCACAGTAATCATATAATCAATGGCAAGAACTTGCTCTTGGGTAAGAGGATCAAGATCATAAGGATCGTGTTTGCAAGGGGCTTGCCAACAAGCGAATGAGAATCATAAGCTTGGTTTTATCCTTTAATGACGGTGGTTTAGATCAACAGGAGGGAACAGCGGAAAAGCATGAAATGATTAGTCTGGCCTCAATATTTGGTGGAACCTCGATATGTTGAGGGATACGCTGGGGGGAGGTGGACAGCCTAATCCGGTTTTTTAGTCTCCGGCCGGACGATCCCGAGCTTATGCATCCTCGCTCTTAAGGTACTCGGGTTAAGGCCCAGGATCGCGGCGGCCCCGTCCTTTCCCTCGATGTGCCATTGGGTTTCAGAAATGATCTTATGGATTTGGTTTCGCTCCGACTCTTCCAGGGTCCTCACGGTGGATGAAAATGAGGCGGTCGAAATCTCCAGTTTATCCGTCAACTGCAAAACCGGCCCGGGGCATAAGATCATGGCCCGCTCAATGATGCTTTCCAGTTCCCGGACGTTGCCGGGCCACGGGTAATCCTGCAACGCCTTCATCGTCTCCTTCTGGATCGACGTGATCTTTTTTCCAAATTTTCTGGAAAACCGTTCCACGAAGGCTTGGACCATTGGCGGAATGTCTTCTTTCCGCACCCGGAGGGGAGGGACCGTAATGGGGAAGACGTTGAGCCGATAGTAAAGGTCCTGCCGAAACCGGCCCTGGCGGACCTCTTCAGCAAGGTCGCGATTGGTCGTTGCTACGATCCGGACATCGACTTTGATGGTATGGGACGAGCCCAGACGCTCAAACTGGCCATACTGAATCACCCGGAGCAGCTTGGCCTGCAACTCCAGCGGCAGTTCCCCGATCTCGTCGAGGCAAAGGGTGGAACCATTGGCGATCTCGAACCGACCGACCTGCCGGGTATCGGCCCCGGTAAATGCCCCTTTCTCCCGGCCGAACAATTCGCTCTCCATCAAATTACCCGGCAGGGCAGCACAGTTGACCGTAATCAGGGGCCGATTCTTGAGCGGGCTCATCTCGTGGATGGCGACAGCGATCAGATCCTTCCCCGTACCGGTCTCACCGAGGATGAGGACCGTTGTGTCCAGAGGAGCGACCTGCTCCACTCGATAGAGAACATACTTGAGACCATCACTTTCTCCGATAATTTTGGCAAAGCGATGTCTCGTTTTGATCTCTTGACGGAAGTAAATATTCTCGGCCTCCAGTTGGTCTTTCATCGTTCTGATTTCAGAAAGAGCTGTTTGAAGTTCGAGGGTCCGCGCCGCCACCTGTTCTTCGAGCTCGTCATGGGCTTTTTGCAGCGCCTTCTCCATCTTCTCCCGCTCGGTTATGTCCACCATGACCACAACAATGCCGACGACCCTTTCTTCCCGAGTGATAAGTGAGTTTGCCCTCAATAGAAAGGATAAAGGCTCGTTATCCCCATGCTTGAAATGGACCTCATCCGCGTGGATGTGCTTGTCACTTTTTGCAGACAGGAGAACAAAGGGAGTCCCGTCCGGGTAGCGGAGGTGAAATACCTCGTCAAATTTCTGGAATACGGGGCTTTTACCAAAGAGCCTATTGGTCGACTGACTTGCACGGATAATACATCCCTGGTCGTCGCAGACAACAAATATTTCCGTAGCTTGATGGAGGATTTGCGTTATCAGTCTTTCCTCTGCCAGCATCTTTTCATTGCGCTTTTGCTCCGTCAGGTCGGTCACGACCATGCACGCCGCACCGGGCACATCCGTGTGTTTAAGGGCGCTTATGGAAAGGAATACAGGTGCGGGATTTTCACCCCCGGTCTGTAAGGCCAATTCCGCCTTGCTGCTCCCCTTTAAACCCTCATCAAACAATACCTTAAACGATTGCCGGTCTGTTGATGAAATGTGTTGGGAGATTGGAGATCCCGTTACTTCTTCCATAGACCTTTTGACAATTTCTGCAAAACGCTGGTTACAGTAAAGGATCGTGCCGTCGGAGGCCAGGGTGACGGCCCCTTCGTTCATGGTTTCGACCATGACCCGGTAAGGATGATCGGCGCCCGATAGTGTAAAGATCTGAGATTCTTCCGCCGTTGAGACAACCAGGCCATCCACCTCACCGCTCATAATGGCGCGCAGAGTTTCCTCAGCTTCCATCAACCGCGCTGTAAGTTCCTGCATTTCATCCAAAAGCTGTTGGCGTGTTCTGTGCGATTTGTTCATTGATCAGTATTCATGAATTCCTGGGTTTCAGATCGATGCCGACAAGAAATCTTGCCTCATCAGACATGTCGCCAATGAGCCTCCGGAGCGGCAGGGGTTGTTTCCTGATAAGCGTTGGGGTGGCAATAACCTGTTCTGCCCGGGCCAGCTCGGGCTGCTGGTAGATGTCTATCACCTTGAGTTCGTAGCGGTCAGCCAGGTGTTTTTCACAGAGTTTCCGGACATTGGCGATTGCCAGGGTTGACTTTGGGGTCATCCCGGTAACATACAGCCGGAAAACGTACGTTGCCCGGTCTCGCAACGCTACCGCCTTTTCGAATTCCTCCGTACTCGTTATACCCCTATTCAACTGCATCGCGGTTACACCTGTTGTGATTTATTCATTTGGGGACAGAACGGATGTCGAGTCCCACCAGCACGCGCTCTGTGTTGGCCATATCTCCGATAATCTTTTTAATCGGTTCGGGAAGCTTCCTTACCAGTGTCGGTATGGCAATAATCTGATCCCCTTTGGCAAGCTGGGGATTCTTTAAAAGGTCGATCACTTCAATGCGGTATTTCCCCGCGAGGTGCTCTTCGCAGATCTTCTTTAAATTGGCAAAGGCCGTAATCGATTTCGGGGTCTGACCGGCTACATATAACCGGAGACTCCAGATTTCTTCCGGCGTATCGGTCTTTACTTTCTTTCCCTTTTCGGGTAATACAGCCTTCATCCTACTCCCCTTTCCCTCTTCTTTTTCGAGCTTTTCGCTTGAGGAGCTGAAGGGTTTCCCTTGCGTAACTGCGCCATATCTAAACGGTCTTCTTCCTGGACAGCTTGTCTTTTTTGCTCTTCTTCCGCCATCAAATGCACCTCTTGTGTTTCCACCTCGAACTCGGCACGCAGCGCGGCGATCTTTGTTTCCAGAGCATTCCTCTTGCGCTCCTGCTCGCGGAGCCTGCGATCCGCCTCACGCCGGCGTACTTGCTCAGAGGCCTTTTCCCCGGCTTCCTGGGTTGCCCGGGCACTGCCGGTTAATACGTTGCCGGAACCGGTATAGATGTCAATCAGGCCAATGCCCTGGTTCGTGAGCAGGAACTCTTGAATCTGATTGGAGTGGGCCATGCCGCGGGACTTCAAAATGTAAAGGCCCCGGTTGCGTTCCCCGTTTAGTTCGATATCCCGGAGGAGCAGCCACGTATCGATCAGAGAAGATATCTCTTCGCTTGTGTGTTCAAGGTTGCCTATAAAATGAGTAAGGTCCGTAAGGAAAGTAGTTATATTTTTCATCTTCAAATAGTCGATCAGGCGCGTTAATATGGATTTGACCTCTGCTACTGTTCCCGCGGCGCTCAGGTTGCTGATCGGGTCCACAATGAAAACCTGGGGATTGAACTCATTGATCATCTTGTGGAAGGTGAGAAGATGCATCTCCAGGCCGTAAAGCGAAGGCCTCGCTGAATGAAACGTGAGCAGCCCCTCCTTCACCCATCGGGCGAGATCCAAGCCGATGGAACCCATGTTCCGGATGACCTGGCTGGGCGATTCCTCGAAGGCAAAATACAGGCAGTGCTCACCACGCCTACAGGCGGCAACGGCAAAGGTAGCCGCCAAACTTGTTTTACCGGTGCCCGCCGTACCGGAGACGAGGATGGTGCTGCCCCGGTAGAATCCCTTCCCCTCAAGCATGCCATCCAACTTGGGAACGCCCGTGGGGATGCGCTCATTGTAAACGGGGTAGTCGAGCCCCAGGGAAGTGATGGGCAGGATAGAGAGACCGCTCTCGTCTATCAGGAAGGGATACTCGTCGGAGCCATGAGATGAGCCGCGGTACTTGACAACACGCAGACGGCGGGTGGCAATTTGCTCCTGGGTGCGGAAGTCGAGGAGGATCACGCAATCGGCGACGTATTCTTCGAGCCCGTGGCGTGTCAGAAGCTTGTCGCCGCGTTCCCCCGTAACGATGGCCGTTACACCGCGGTCTTTCAACCAGCTAAAAAGACGACGAAGTTCTGCCCGAAGGATCTTGGTATTAGATAGCCCGGAGAAAAGTGTTTCTATGGTATCTAAGACAACCCTTTTTGCGCCGATGGAATCAATGGCACTGCCCAGGCGGATGAATAATCCTTCCAGGTCGTATTCACCCGTCTCCTCAACCTCGCTTCTATCGATGTAAACGTGGTCCGTTGCGATGAGACCACGCGACATCATGCTATGGAGATCAAAGCCAAGAGAGATGAAGTTCTTCGCGAGATCTTCCGGCGTCTCCTCGAAGCTCATAAAGACCCCGGGGTCTCCGTAATCTATGGCCCCCCGCATGAGAAACTCCATGGCGAAAAGTGTTTTCCCGGAACCCGCACTGCCGCAGATCAGGGTTGGCCTGCCCCTCGGAAGCCCTCCCCTCGTGATCTCATCGAGACCCTTGATGCCCGTCGGGCATTTTTCAAGAACAGCAATATCATCATGTTTTGTCTTAACCATTTTTGCCTTAGCCATCTTCACCTCCCAGCACCTTTACTAATCTGAAGTAATACTTATAAGAGTAAAATACTATCATATACACCTTTTCCCTTAAGGAGGGGGAGTGGATATGTTATTGTATTTATTGCACCTATGTTATTTATCAAATGATCCATTATTTCACAACATAAAAAATGAAAGTGTTAGAAATTAGAATAAATGAAGGAATATCCAACTGATGGTCGCCTATGATGTAGGCAAATCGTCCTTCTGAGGATCATTTCCGGCGGCGGGGCTTTGATATCTTTCGCCCCCGATAAATGGTTCAAAATGAAACCATTCAAAGGGGTGCTGCCGCACGGTTTCCTCCAAGCGATCGGCGTAGAACTGCGCCGCTC
>JALNVY010000128.1 GCA_023231165.1 Syntrophales bacterium
CTGACCCGGCAGGCATGATCAGGAGGACGTTAGCCGCTTTACGCGGCTAAGGCGTAATCGTAGTTGTCTGCGATTATGGTTTTCCTACCTGTTTAACGAGGCCTGTAGGAACCTCGGTACGCTACTACAGCTTCAACTATCCCCGTCGAAACCGAGACGCCCCCATAATGGTATGATAAATACACGTTGTGGAGTGGTCTGATGCCAAAGAGCAAAACATAAATACGGCTACATACTAAACCCTGAATCGAGCAAAGTCAAGACAAAGGTAGGCGAGGCAGCGAGATCGGAAAAGTTTGACTGTTCCTAACACAAGTATTTAATTGCTGATGGGGGAAACCCAGAGCCTTAATAATATCCATGGCCTCCCGAATTTTTTGGTCTCCTTTTTCCTGATTTCCTTTTTCGATCATGGTTTCCGACACTCCTCTTCCAGAATCATATCTATTGTCTCGTTTTCCGGCATCCGGTCTTGAACGTAACTGCCCAATCTCTCAAGTTCCTCGCGGGTCGGATAGGTCATTTTTCTGAGATCCGTGGCGTTGACTTGGGTATGGCCGCTGAACAACCGGAAATGGCGGTCGAAAAGCGATGAATTGAGATAAAGGGCCAAACCTTTGGCCATAAGTTCCGACATGCCCTTCCCCCCGGCATGAAAGTAATTCAGGTGGTTCTCAAACCCGACCACGGGCGAGTCTATCCTTAGCGGATCATACACGGCTGCAACGACGCGCCGCCGCTCTTCCTTCGACGAAAAGCGCTTCGTAAGCACATAATAGCCTGCCTTCACCAGAATGTCAAAAGGGATTCTGCATGGACACAGAATGCATGTTGATTCGTGTGCTGTGCTCTCCGATAATTTAAAGGATAATGGAAGCAAATAACAGTGTAGGGTGTGGTAAGGACCAATCATGATCATTAATTGTCAATCACACTTTACATATTTCACATCATATTGTCATTGTGACTTTACATTATGAGAGATAGATTCCTAGATTAACGACCATAAAGCCGCCGCAATAGACTTTGTGAAAACCTACCGGTTCTTCTCCGACATGGCTCTGGCCATGTCCCGGCGGTCATCCCGCTTCTTGAGCTCTTCCCGTTTGTCATAGAGCTTCTTGCCATGGCCGACGCCGATTTCCACCTTCACCTTGCCCCGCTTGAAGTACAGCTTCAAGGGCACAATGCTTAAGCCCCGCTCCCGTGATTTTCCGTATAGCCGCTTGATCTCTCTATTGTGAAGGAGGAGTTTCCGGACTCGCAGGGGTTCGTGATTATTGCGGTTTCCGAAGGTATAGGGACTGATGTGGAGCTCGTGGAGAAAAACTTCTCCTTCCCTGACCACGGCATAGCTGTCCTTGAGATTGGCCCGCCCTTCCCGCAGGGATTTTACCTCTGTCCCCACCAGGATAATGCCCGCCTCATAGGTCTCATCGATAAAATAGTGGAGCCGCGCCGTTTTATTCTGGGCAATGATCTTTTCCGCACTCTTTTCTTTCGCCGTCATAGCTATTTAACCTTACAGGAGATAATCCGTCTTGACATGATGCATGGCCGTCCAGATGTTATGATGGATCTGCCGGTTTTCCTTCTCCAGGGAATGCAAAAGTTCCTTTATATAAATCCGCTTTGAAGTTTTACTTGTCGGGCAGCGGTTGACAACGACGTTAAATCCGCGTTCTCCAGCGTATTTTTTGATCAGCCCCTCTCGGAGATAGGACAGGGGACGGATGATATGAAGCGCCCCTTTGAATATGGACTGATCGGGTTTCATCGTACTAATCTCCCGCCCGTAAAATAGATTGATGAGCAGGGTCTCGATAATATCGTCGCGATGATGGGCGAAGGCGATGCGGTTGCACCCCTTGGCTTCGGCAATCTCGAAGATACGCTTCCTGCGGAGGCGGGAACACAGGAAGCACGGGTTCTTCCGGTTGAATTCACTGTGGGCCAGGGGGCCGATGTCCGTTTTTTCGATTACGTATTCGGAGTCCATTTTTTTAAGTTCGTCCTCAATAAAATCGGCATCCCCCTCGCCGCCTGCAAAACCGAGATCGATATGGACCGCCGTTACGGAAAATTTCGGGACAAAGATCATGGGCGAATTGAGGAGATCGAGGAGGGCGAAGCTGTCAGCCCCTCCCGATACCCCCACGAGGACCCGGTCTCCCTCGGTAATCATCCCATAATCCAGGATGGCCTTTTCCAGCCATTTTTTCAGGTGCAGATATAGTTTGGATCCCCTCCGCACCGCCTGGTCCGTGCCTTTATCGTTATCATGACGACTTTCTTCCAGCTTATACGAGAAATCCCTTTCGATCAAGGTATGTTTCGCTCCTTTACCCTTCATAATTCCTTGCAAACTGCTGTCGATTTATGTCATAAACCGCTTGCCAAAGCAACTTCTTCGCTAAGAAGAACATCATCAGGAGGTTTTTTTATGACAGAGATAATAAATGTCTATGCACGAGAGATTCTGGACTCCCGGGGCAACCCCACGGTGGAAGCGGAAGTAACCCTCTATTCAGGAACTACGGGCCGGGCTTCCGTTCCATCCGGCGCCTCGACGGGAGAACACGAGATGCTGGAGCTTCGGGACGGAGATAAGAAACGGTACCTCGGCAAGGGCGTTCAGAAGGCCGTGAATAATGTGATCGACAAGATCGGCCCGGAAATTATCGGCATGGACTGCCTCGACCAGCGGGCGATCGACTATGCCATGATCAACCTGGATGGCACGGAAAACAAATCCGTCCTCGGGGCCAATGCTATCCTCGGCGTCTCGCTGGCCTGCGCCAAAGCAGCGGCGGCAGCGGTTGATCTTCCCCTTTACCGCTACATCGGCGGCGTCTCCGCCAAGGACATCCCCGTCCCCATGATGAATATCATCAACGGCGGACAACACGCCGACAACAATGTGGATATTCAGGAATTCATGATTATGCCTGTCGGGGCCCCCAATTTCCGGGAGGGATTACGCATGAGTGCCGAGGTGTTTCATGCCCTGAAAGCGGTCCTGAAAGGCAAAGGACTAAACACGGCTGTCGGCGACGAAGGCGGCTTCGCTCCCAACTTGAAATCCAATGAAGAGGCTCTGATGGTCATTATGGAGGCTATCCAGAAGGCCAAATATAAACCTGGGAAAGATGTTTTCATCGCCCTCGACCCGGCGGCAAGCGCCTTCTACAAAAAGGGCAAGTACATCTTGGCGGCGGAGAAGAAACCGGAAAAAACAGCAGGGGAGATGGTGAAATTCTATGAAGACCTGGTGAAGCGCTACCCTATTATCTCCATCGAAGACGGCCTTGCGGAAGACGACTGGGAAGGCTGGAAGCTCCTGACGGACGCATTGGGAAGCAAGATCCAGATCGTCGGCGACGACATCTTCGTCACGAACCGGAATCGTCTGGAAATGGGAATTAAGAAGGGCATTGCCAATTCCATCCTGATCAAGCTCAACCAGATCGGCAGCCTCACAGAAACCCTGGAAACGATCCAGATGGCTAAAGAGGCCGGTTACACCACGGTAATTTCTCACCGCTCCGGAGAGACGGAGGATGTCATCATGGCCGACGTGGCTGTCGCCGCAAACTGTGGACAGATAAAAAGCGGTTCCCTGTCCCGGAGTGAGCGTTTAGCCAAATACAACCAGTTGCTGCGCATTGAGGAGGAATTGGGAGACGCCGCCGTCTATCGCGGCAAGGGGGCTTTCTACAGCATCAGATAATACTGCGGGACAAACAGGGGATGGGGTTATCGCGAACCATCCCCCGTTTTCACGTGGGCGCCACCTAGACAGTAGCCCTTGATACTCAGGGAAAAGCCGAGCACTACTTACACTTACAGAAAACGGAATAAGCGTCGGCGGAGGGATTCTTGGGCTCGCCGGTCAGAGGTGAGGGAATATGTCTTTCCTTCCTTCCTGTCTTTTTTATCGCTGGTTTCCGACAGGCTCAGGATCCCGGCTTCCTGAAGGGCGACCATGGCGTTCTGGTAGTTTGCCTGTGAGAGGGCTTCGGCCCGGCAGACCTCTCCTTTTTTAAACATCTTCGACCCGAGCTTGTGGATATTTTTCAGCCATTCCCTTTCTGATTTCGGCCCTTTTCGCAGGTAGGCGCAGGCCCGGATGACAACCCAGTAAGACTGGATATAGTTTTCGATCAGACCGGCAAATGGTCGCAGGTTTGTCCTGCCTCTGCCTTTCACTTCAAAGCATGCGTCTCCGTTGCCGCCCCGCCTTTCCATAGCAATCATCCCCCGATTATGGAGATAGGACAGGGCGCCATTCACATCCTCGCCATCCTCCCGCTCCTGATCAAAGATGAACTCATTCCAGAAAAGCCGTTTGAGAAAGCGGTAATCATCAAGAATTAATCCGAGGGGAATGTTATCTTCGGGATGGGCAAGCATGGAGGTGGCCACAAAGCTGAGAGGCAAAAAGAAATGGAGGATGTTGTTTTTATAGTACTCGAGGTTAAGTCGTTTGTCGTCGTCGAGGCTATAGACGATTTCTTCCAAGTCCGATTCTTCCCCTTCTTCTTCACCCATTCTGGAAATCAGCCCTGACTGATCGAAAAGGTGCAAAGCTTCCTGGATAGTCTTCTCCCGGTGGACAAATGTTGCGGCTAGACTTACTTTTCGATGAATCAGGTATTCATAAAACTCCTTCAGGATCTCCATCAGCTCATCATGACTGACACCACGACGATCATGTGATAAGAGACCGGCGGAAATGAGGGCAAAGGGTGTGACGACGGACACCTTATTGATCGACAAAGCAATCTCATAGCCGATCCGCCGGTAGAGACGCTGCCTTGCTTCGACGTCCATGTCGGCAAAGGCTTTATCCTGGCCCTCCAGGTAGGATTTCAGGAATATCGGCTCGCCGATGTTCACATAGACGCTGCCATAACGCTTGCGCAGCACTTTGGAACTTTTAATGACATCCGTCGTTTTTTCCTGTTCTTTGGGAGCCCCTCCCAATTCCTTTAAATAAGATTTTTCCTCAATAACGCGATCATAGCCGATATATACGGGAATAGCAGCGAGATCTTCCGTGGCCTGTTGCTGAAAGGCCTGAATGATCATCGACAGCAGACCGTATTTCGGCATCACCATCTTTCCGGTTCGGCTTCGCCCTCCTTCAATGAAAAATTCAATCGGCAGCCCTTCCTTGATCAGAATTTCCAGGTATTTTGCAAAAACTTCAGCATAAAGGGGATTACCGCGAAAACTTCGTCGCAGAAAAAAAGCGCCGGATTTTCTGAAGAGATATCCGAAGGGGCCGAAGGCCATGTTGGTCCCCGCGGCAACGAAGGGCAACTGAATATGATGTTCATAAAATATATAAGATAGCAGCAGATAATCGATATGGCTGCGATGACAGGGAATGATGACGTAAGGCATTTTCTTGGAAATATTGCGTATTCTTGCCATTCCTTCACGGTCAACCACGACGCCGTCATAGATATTGTTCCATAGCCACGACAGAATCCGCGCCCACACATCGATTAGGACGTTACTGTAATCAGCAGCTATTTCATTAAGATATTTCCGTGATTCCCTGACCAGGGCAGGATAATCCTTTTTCCCCACGGCGGCCATGTTTTCCATGTAACTGATAAGCCCCGGCTCTTTAAGAACCATGCTGATATGCTCCTGCCGTGATTTGAGAAAAGATCCCACCAAGGCGGTTTTCTCTTCGTCGATTCGCTCGATCAGCTCCCGGCGTAGATTCTGAATCAAATCCGCAGCCGGCATTTCTGCACTTTCTTTTGTAAACTGGGACAACTCCACCGCCTCCGTGGGCATCACGAAGATTTTGTTGGCATAGCGGAGAAATGTGATTAACCGCTGGAGGAACATGGTATTATCCGTCTGACCGAAGAGGATGTTCATCAGGCTCTCTTTTTCCTTTTCTCTCCTCCTCCCATACGTCACCAGGACAGGGACAATATATACTTGCCTGTCAAGGACCTTTTGCGCCTCCACAATCGACATCAGGGCTTCTTCAACTTTCCTGTTCTCGAAGAATTCAGACCCGCCAAGATGAATGATCAAAGCATGACCAGCGGCAAGATGACTCTGGAGCGGGTTACCATTGTTTTCTTCCGGTTCCAGGCATCGATAAAAAAAGCGCCGGATAAGCGATGACACGACACGTAAGGCGATGGGAAAGGGTTGCCACAATGCCATATTGACATCATGGCTGTAGACGGGTGTCGGAATCCCTTTACGCAAGGCCAGGTCCCTGATGATCAGACTGTTGAGCTGACTGCGATCCTTGAGGGCATAAACGATCAGTCCCTCACTATGGAGTCTCTTTAAAAAATCGACGGCCTCCACGTCGAACGGTATCTTGGAGAGGACCTTCTTAACGAGCCAGTTCAAGGGAAAATTCCCCTCGGCATACAAACTTTCCCGTTTGTAATTACGAGACTCGTGGATCCATTTTTCTATCTTTCCCAATAGCGCTATCATTTACTGTATGTAACCATCTCTTTGCACATAAACCTATGAACCGTTTCCGGGAAAGGCTGCGGGAAATTTTTCTCGCATGGTCTTTTCCACAAGCTCCCGTATTTCCGTGGCCGAGGACATCTTCATTACCTCTTTAAGGAGTTTTTTCGAATCCCTCAGGGTCGCTGCCCGGATGATTTCTTTAACCTTCGGAATGGCTAAGGGGTTCATGCTCAGTTCATCAAGTTCCAGGGCCAGAAGAATCATCGCATATAAAGGGTCACCGGCCATTTCACCACACATGGCGACATGGATGCCGGCCCGATGACCGACATCGACAACCTGCTTGACCATCTTCAGAACGGCCGGATGCAGCGGCTCATAAAGGTAGGATACGCGGTCATTGATCCGGTCGATCGCCAGAACATACTGAATGAGATCGTTTGTCCCGATACTGAAGAAATCCACCTCCTTAGCGAGGACCTCGGCGATGACCACCGCGGAAGGCACCTCAATCATAGCGCCGATTTCAATATCCTCC
>JALNVY010000129.1 GCA_023231165.1 Syntrophales bacterium
ATGGTTCCCTCATGGGCCAGATCGAACTTTCCCCGCTTCTTCTGGGTAGCCCCGGTGAAGGCGCCTTTTTCATGACCAAAAAGCTCGCTCTCAATCAGATCTTCCGGGATAGCGGCACAGTTGACCTCAATAAAGGGTTTCCCGTTACGACGGCTTAATTTGTGGAGGGACCTCGCTACAAGTTCCTTGCCGGTCCCGTTCTCTCCCATGATAAGAACCCAGGCATTGGTAGGAGCAATAATGCCGATCGCCTCTCTGAGCTCCATAATGGATATGCTGCAACCGGTTAGTTCATGCTGTTGGCTCACCTTCTGCTTCAGGAGGACATTCTCTTCTTCGAGGGTAATAATATCCAGCGCGTGATTGACTAAAAGAATGATCTTGTCCATGGATAGGGGTTTTTCAATAAAATCATAAGCCCCAAGCTTGGTCGCCTTGACGGCTGTCTCGATTGTTCCATGACCGGACATCATGATCACCCGGATATGAGAATAATCGGAGCTGATAATCTTTAGCACCTCGATACCGTCCATGCCGGGAAGCCAGATATCGAGGAGGACAAGATTCGGCATTTCTTCGTCAATAATTTTGAGGGCATCCTCACCGCTTCCCGCCGTAAGGACATCGTAACCTTCATCCCTGAGGATACCCCCCAGGGACTGGCAAATACTCTCTTCGTCGTCGACAATAAGGATGGTTTTACGCATGTGTCACCTTCTCTGTGTCCCCTTCCGGGGCTGGCAATTCAAATGTCACAACCGTTCCCTGGGGCTGGTTGTCCGTGACGCTAATCTGGCCATGATGATCATTGATGATTGAGCCGACAATGGCTAATCCGAGACCAGTTCCCGATCTTTTCGTTGAAAAATAAGGCTCAAATATTTTGCCTTTGTAGTTTGACGGCACCCCGCAACCATTATCGGTCACTTCCACAACCGCCCGGTGCTGCTGGGGATGGTAGGACGTCTTTATTGCAATCCGTCCGTCGCCTGTTGTCAAGGCGGCCACAGCATTGTCGAGAAGGTTAACCATGACCCGCTTGATTTGCTCCGGATCGATATTAAGGTGAGGAATGCCCTCTCCACGCTGGAAATCGAAGATTATATCCTTGTGGGCGTCCTGGAAAAGAACAATTGCATCGACAAGTACTTCATTTAAATCGTTAAGAAATGGATTGGTCACGGGCATACGGGCATAACGGGAGAAAGCGTTGACAAGATTCTTCAGCACCTCGACCTGGCCAATGATAGTCTTCGTGCATTCATGAAAGATCTCACCGTCCTCACTGAGACGGTCGCCGTATTTTCGCTGTAATCGCTGCGCAGACAACTGGATGGGCGTCAGGGGATTCTTGATTTCATGCGCCATGCGCCGCGCCACTTCTCGCCATGCCGCGGCCCGCTCCGCCTTCTGCAACTGGGTGAGATCCTCGAAAACGAGCACCATTCCCATATCGTGTCCTTCGTCATCGTTGATGATCGTCGTCGTGATCAGTACCGTAAGCGGGCGTCCCTTGACATTGAGTTCGAGCTGTCTCTCGACAAATCCATGCTCACTCTTCTCCATCTCCTCAAGCAATTCCTCAACCAGGACCATATGTTCCGGCTGCAGGACTTCCTGGTAGGGTCGGTACAGGACCTTTTCGATCTTGATCTCCAGCATCCTTTCCGCAGCCCGGTTGATGATCGTGATTACGTCATCCTTGTCCACAGAGATTACCCCTGCAGAAACATTCCTGAGGACCGTCTCCATATACTTACGACGCTGTTCAAGGTCGATATTGGCCTGTTCCACGTTCTGCTGACTCTTTTTGAGGTCTTTCGTCATGGAATTGAAAGAATTGACCAATGTGCCGATTTCATCATCAGCAGTAATATCGATCCGGTGATCGAGATCACCCTGGGCAATCTTACCGGTTGCCTCGGCAAGATCTTGGATAGGTACGGTAATCTGCTTGGCCAGAAAAAGTCCGAACCAGGTAGCGGAAAAGATGATGAGGAGTGTGACGATGGACAAGGTCACGATATAGCTGAACTTAATAGGATTCTTGAGGAGCTTGAGTTGCTTGTACTCTTCCGACGTCTTGGAAATTATGGCCAGCTTATCAACGAACGCCTGGGAGATATAATAGCTGACCACGACCATACCGATTACCTCACCCGTACTGAGACGCGCATAGATCGGGGCAATACCGCTGACAAGGTCGCCGCTGCCCGAAGATTGAACCGTGGAAACTTCTTTCCCGGAGAAGACCTCCTCGATAGTTTTTGGGGAGAGGGTCACGGGGATCACATTGGGGTTATTCGGATCCCTGATGGTAATCTTTTCACGCTGGCTGTCGAAGTACACCTCCAGAAGCCCCAAGTTATAGATCTTCTGCCGTTGTTCGACCAGAGTTTTTAGATATTTGGCGCGTTCTTTCTCGTAGAGGCGGTTTTCGCTAATATCGCCGCTGATCTGCCGGGCATAAAATTTTGCGTAGTCCGATGTGTACTGGTAGGAAGTCTGGGCAACTTCGAGGGTGCTGTTCAGGGCGTCTCCGATCCTGAGATTGAACCAGTTTTCAATACTGTAGGATAAAAAGTTGATGGAAACGATGAACAGAACAATCGTCGGGATGAGAGACAAGCTTACAAAGGCGGCGACAAGTTTTGTCCGGATCCGGGATCCGATGATCCCGTGTCGCCGTTCATACACAAGTTTGACAACATTTCTTACAATGAGGAAAATAAGCAGGATAATCAGAATGATATTGATATTGATAAGGCCGAAGATAAGGACATTGCTGGAAACGGGAAGAATTGTTTCTTGCTTGGTCAGATGGGTCTCCAGGATAGTCAGGAGAACAATCACGAACATGGTGACGACAATCAGGATTCTCTCCCTTTTTCTGCGGCGGCGTTCTTTGGCATCCAGAAAAATGGAGGAACGTTCTTTTTTCAAAAGGCGACCTCCTGACGGTACCAGTCGGTCTCGAAATCCCATAGGGAAACAAAGAAAAAGACATATTCCATGTAGAGGGGAAGCCTGACCTTGTCGAGCTTGGCTTTGATCATGACATAAAAGGGTCTTTGCCGATTATTGATGTTACGGGGGATGAAGAGGGTCCCCGTTATTTCCGCCATTGCCCGCTTGGCGCCCTCGAGATCCTGGAATGCCGTCGCTGCCTTGCCGTCTGCTGTAGATACAAAAAAAAGCTTCTTCACGCTGTCATATTTAATCGTCTGTCTGATCACCGCTCCGACAACTCTTTTATCAAACCAGAAGTTCCTTTCCCAGTTCAACTCTAAAAGAAAAGTAAAGGTTGTCGGCACTCCGGCCATGATGGCCGATTCCATGCCTTTGGTGAAACAGTTCGTCACCCTGGCATAAACGGTGATCGCGTCTCCCTGATGGGTCACCAGAACATCCCGAATTTCCGCCTCCCGGGCATAAGCCGAAGGCAACCAGATCAGGAGGACAAGGATAAACGCCAAAAATCTTGTTTTGTTGATCATTTCTACGGACACCCGCCTTGGAAAAGATGATAGTAACTGTGGGAGTTTAGGGAACTAGCGAAGAAAAATCAAGTCTTATCTGCTCTGAACAGCCGAAGACGGCTAGGCGGATACGGCATCAAGGACGGCAAAAGAAGGTATATTCAAAGTTTTGAACATTTTTGTAGGTGATTCCATGGGATAGCGATTGACAATTTCCCAGCAATCCTGGCGGATTAGAAGTTCTTTCAAAAGATTGTTATTCAAACGGTGACCTGACTTGAAAGCCACAAAATGTCCGATGATGGGCATTCCCAAAAGAGACAAATCCCCGATGGCGTCCAGCACCTTATGTTTGACAAATTCATCAGGACACCTCACCCCCCCCTTGTTAATGATCCGTTGATCATCCAGGACGACGGCATTGTTCAGAGAACCACCCAAGGCAAGACCTATCGCCTGAAGATGCTCAACGTCTTTCAGAAAACCAAAGGTGCGAGCGGCACAAATTTCTTGTTCATACGCCGCATCAGAAAAGTGGAAATGACAGGTCTGGCGACCAATAATCGGATGTTTGAAGTCAATGGTGTAGGTCATCTTGAATTCCCGGGCCGGCAGAAACGCGGCGGAGCCGTTTTCGTCGGCAACGGAGACGGGGCTATTGATGACGAGCAACTTTTTACATTTTCCCTGAGGTCGGGTGCCGACCTCTTTGAGCATGTTTACGAAGGGCTGAGCACTGCCGTCCATGATCGGAACTTCGTGAGCGTCCAATTCCACAGTAGCATTATCAATCCCCATGCCGCTGAAGGCTGACAAGAGGTGTTCCACCGTCGATACGGAGGCGCCATTGACGCCGATCGTCGTCGCCAGGGTCGTATCGCAGACGTTCCCGAGTTCCGCCTTGATCCGTGGTTTACCGGCAAGATCATTGCGAATGAAGGTTATACCTTTATCCACATCCGCAGGACGGATGATCATATTGACCTTCCTACCCGTGTGCAGGCCGATACTCCGGCAGATTATTTCACTCTTTATTGTCCGTTGCAGATACATGAATATCTATCCAAATTTTTGTTTATAATACCTAGCAACTTCTATACCGTCATGCCTATCCCCTTGAGATAATTTTAATCCTTTAAATATTAGCTGTTTCTAGGCAGGCCGCAAAGCACAAGAACGCTTGGGGACGGGCTAATGTGTCAAAAATACCACAGATTAAGTTTTACGAACCTTAAGAATTATAAATTTCATGGCAGCATCCGGACTTTTTATAAAACTGTCAGGATTTGCCTTCCTGCCTTTTTTTCATATACCGCTCTTTTTCACTATAGATGCAGCCACAATATGGTTGCCGATAGATTTGCCGCTCCCTTGAAATACGCACACCTTCATCCCAACCGCTGCGGAAATCCCTATATAAAAAAGGAACGCCATATTCCTCGGCCAACATCTCCCCGATGCTGCGAATGCGGTCATGTTTCTGAAACTTACTGTAAAGCAGTGTCGTGGAAAAGCCATCGCAGTTATCCTGCCTGGCTATCTCCGCGGCGCGTCTCAGCCGTATTTCGTAGCACCAGCTACACCGTTCATGCTCTTTAAAGACAACGCCCCGTAAAAAATCTTCCAGTGGATAATCGGGACTCCACCGGACTTCGAGATCCTCTTCCCGGGCAAACCTTTCCAGCGCCTCCCGACGGCGAAGATATTCCAGGTATGGATGGATATTGGGATTAAAGAATAATCCCGTGAGGGAAAAGCCTTCTTCCCTGAAAATTCGCAGGGGATAAATAGTGCAGGGGGCACAGCAGATATGGAGGAGAATTCGCATCCAGTTGCCTCATTGAGACCGTAGAAAAATGGCTTCGTCGCGGTTCAGAAATCTTTTTCGCTTCTGGTTAGTCCCCGTTTCTAAAACAGCTCTTTCTGGCTCACGGCCGACCACATCCGGCCGAAGTGTTCATAAGCAATCCTCGTGGCGATGCGGCCGCGGGATGTCCGCTGGAGATAGCCTTCCTGGATCAGATAAGGTTCATAGACATCCTCAATGGTGTTCCGCTCTTCACCAATCGCGGCAGAGAGATTGTCGATCCCCGCCGGTCCTCCCTGAAATTTGTCGATCAGGGTCAAAAGGATCGTCCGGTCCATCTGATCAAAGCCCTTATGATCAACTTCGAACAGTTCGAGGGCCGCCAGAGCTACTTCTCTGTCAATTAAACCCGCCGCCTTCACCTGGGCATAATCACGGACCCTGCGCAGCAGGCGGTTGGCGATCCTCGGAGTGCCCCGCGAACGGCGGGCCATTTCCGCCGCCCCCTCTTCATCGATCTGGACGGAAAGAATCCGGGCCGATCGTTTAATAATAACGGTCAGTTCTTCGGGATTATAGAATTCAAATCGGAAGCTCATCCCGAACCGGTCGCGCAGGGGCGAGGTGAGGAGCCCCGCTCTGGTTGTGGCCCCGATCAGGGTAAAACGCGGAATGCCAAGCTTCATGGACCGGGCGGACGGGCCCTGGCCGATGAGGATGTCAATGTGGTAATCTTCCATGGCCGGATACAGGATCTCTTCGACAACATGGGAGAGACGGTGGATTTCATCGATAAAAAGGATGTCGTGGTCGTGGAGGTTGGTCAGGATGGCCGCCAGATCACCGGGTCTCTCGATAACCGGCCCTGAGGTCACCTTGACATCGACCCCTAACTCCTTACCCATGATATAGGCAAGGGTGGTCTTGCCCAAGCCGGGAGGTCCATAAAGCAGGGCATGGTCCAGGGCTTCCCCCCTCTTCTTGGCAGCCTCGATAAAAATAGATAGATTATTTTTTATCTTTTCCTGTCCGATGAACTCCGACAGTGCCTTTGGCCGCAGGGAAGCCTCATAAGATTCTTCCTCCTGGTCGGCAGCCGGATCGATAACAAGATTTTTTTTTGTGGGTTTCACGGTTTTTTTATCCTATTCAACCGGACAAATGCTGTAGTGCACTTTTTAAAAGCAGATCCAGAGCAGGAATCTCTGTTGTTTCTTTCATGATCTTTTCGATGACGTCGCGAGCGGTAGCGTTTTTGTAACCGAGATTGATGAGCGCCGAAAGGGCGTCTTCCTTGACGGCCTCTTCCGGGGATCTGGGAATGGCACGGTCGCGCGGGACCGCCTGTCCTCTGTCCAACTTCAGCACCTTATCTTTAAGTTCCAGAACCAACCGTTCTGCCATTTTCCTGCCTACTCCCGGAATGTTCAGGAGGCGCCGCAGATTACCGCCCGTAATCGCATCCACCAGGTCCTCGACGTTGATCCCGGACAGAATATTCATGGCCAGACGGGGTCCGATCCCGGATACGGAGATCATCACCTGGAACATGTTTCTTTCCTCAAGGGTATGAAAACCAAACAGGTTGATGGCGTCTTCCTTGACGTGGGTATGGATGTGCAGGGTAATGGGCTGGCCCGTTTCCGGCAACTCGTAAAATGTAGTCAAGGGAACAAAGACACGGTAACCGATGCCGTGGGCATCCAGG
>JALNVY010000130.1 GCA_023231165.1 Syntrophales bacterium
GAAATGCCTTTTTCCATTGACGAATGGCTTTCTCAGGCCGATGAGTGCATGTATGAAGAGAAAAGAATGAAGAAGGCTCGTCAGGATACGATTACTTTGAATACAAAAGGGGCTTTGTGAATTGCCGTAGAAACGGAGGGCATCCGCGTCTGACGACTGCCTGGCGTCCGGATTATTCG
Organism: Syntrophales bacterium; assembly: GCA_023231165.1. Classification (GTDB taxonomy): domain Bacteria; phylum Desulfobacterota; class Syntrophia; order Syntrophales; family UBA8958; genus UBA8958. The sequence continues at coordinate 180 of JALNVY010000130.1, forward strand.
GCCTCTTCTTTCGGAATCATCTCTTCAGGTTTAACCTGCTCGGCGTCAACAACGATGGCGCCGGGAGGTGTGGTTCCTTCCAGGAAGCTCTCATAGATGGCGCCTCGACCTGAAGAGGGAACGCCCGTTTTCGGATCCACCTTGACGAAGACAATGCCTTCCGGCACGGGAAAGGTCTCGATCGGCGTCTGGGAAAGGGCCTGGGACATAAAATACAACCAGATCGGGGCTGCCGCCCGACCCCCGACTTCCTGTTGACCGAGGGATCTTTCCTGGTCGAAGCCTACCCATACCCCCGTGATCAGGGACGGTGTAAAGCCGAGGAACCAGGCATCCCTGACATCGTTGGTCGTTCCCGTCTTTCCAGCCACCGGCCGGCCAATGCTTTTGACCCGTCTCCCGGTCCCGCTTTCCACAACGTCCTGCATGATATAGGAAGAGATAAAGGCGATCCGGGAATCGATGACCTGTTCCACTTTTGGTTGATTCTCTTCGAAGACATGTCCGGTCCGATCAACAATCTTTGTGATAAAATAGGGCGTCACCCGCTTACCCTGATTGGCCAGGACGCCGAAGCCCCGTACCATCTCCAACAGAGTCACGCCGGAACTGCCCAGGGCCAGGGACAGGTTCCGGCTCAGTGGGGAGGTGATACCCATCACGCTGGCATAGGAGGCGGCGTAATCGACGCCGATATCCTGAAGAACCTTGATGGTTATTATATTCCGGGATTGCACGATGGCGTTTCTCAGAGTTGTGGGGCCATGGTATTTCCCATCGAAGTTTTTCGGCTGCCAGAAGCCGCCGGGTTTGGAGGGATCGGGAAATTGAATCGGGTCGTCAACAAATCGGGTCGAAGGGGTAAGGCCCTTGTCGAAAGCCGCTGTATATATAAAAGGCTTAAAAGCCGATCCCGGCTGACGGCGGGACTGGGTCGCCCGGTTGAACTCGCTTTTAGAAAACTCCCGGCCCCCAACCAGGGACTTGACCGCACCAGTTTTCACATCCATGGCAATAAGAGCGCCCTGGACAAGCCCCCGATCATATCCCTGGCGTTCTTCCAGCTCGCTCAATCCCCGCTCCACAGCGTCACGGGCCGCTTTCTGCGCCTCGATATTCAGAGTCGTGTAAACCTCCAGACCTTCCTTATACAGGATATCACTGCCATATTTCTCGACGATATAGCGCCGGATATGCTCAATAAAATAAGGGGCAACCTTTTCCTTGGGTTTGATGGAGCGCAGGGCCAACGAGGTATTCAGGGCCCGCTCCCGGTCCTGTTTCGTGATATAACCGTCTTCCTCCATACGCTCGAGAACGTAGGCCTGCCGCTGACGGGCCTTATCGAAATGGATAAAGGGGGAGTAGGCGCTGGGCGCCTTGGGGAGTCCCGCCAGGATGGCCGCCTCCGGCAGGGTCAGGTACCGGGCGCTTTTCCCGAAATATCCCTGGGAGGCCGCCTCGATGCCATAGGTGCCGTGGCCGAGATAGATATGATTCAGATAGAGATTGAGAATTTCCTCTTTGGTCAGATAATGGTCTATCTTATAAGCCAGAATCGCCTCTTTGATTTTCCGGATATATCTCTTTTCAGGGGACAGGTAGAGGGCCTTAGCCACCTGTTGGGTGATGGTGCTTCCCCCTTGAACGATTCGGCCTGCCTGGATATTCTTGAAAAAAGCCCGGGAAATGCCTTGGAAATCGAGTCCTTTATGCTCAAAAAATCGGGAGTCTTCCGCGGCGATGAAGGCCTGGACAACGTATTTGGGAAGATCGGTGATCTTGATGATCTTCCGGTCTTCCAGAAAAAACTCATCAATCAGTTCATTGTTATCTGCATAAACGCGGGTAGCGATGCTCGGCCGGTAGTCCTTGAGGGTATCAACGCTGGGCAACTCTCCTAAAAAGAAATAGAAGAGATACCCCATCACGGCCAGGAACAGCGCCACGATCACAGCAATTAAGACGGCAAAGATGCTGACAAACCCCCATTTGCCAAAGAGGCGTCTCCTGCGGATCATAGAGCTATGATTCCTCCCCTTCAGCCGCAGCTTCTTTCTCTTTCCTGGCTGTTTTCTCGACGCGTCTGGCCACGACAATGCTGATTTCGTAGAGAATCATCAGGGGAATCGCCATGAGAATCTGGCTGAAAACATCGGGGGAAGGGGTAAGCACGGCGGCAACAATGAATATAATCAGAATGGCATAACGGCGGTAGCTGGTGAGGATGCGGGTGGTTAGGATACCTGCTTTTGTTAAAAAGAAAATAAACACGGGTAGTTCAAAGGAGATACCGAAGGCCAGCAGAAACTTCATGGTAAAGGAAAGATACTCCCGGAAGGAGACCATGGGCTTTAAAAAATCCGATGAAAAGGAGATAAAAAATTCAAAGGCGGTCGGGAGAACGAAGAAATATCCGAAGAGGACGCCGCCGATGAACAGGCTGCTGGAGGTCAGGACAAAGGGAACGACATATTTCTTTTCAGATTTATAGAGCCCCGGGGAAACGAACTTCCAGATCTGGTAGAGGGTGTAGGGGCTCGTAATCAGCAGGGAGGCGAAAAAGGCGATCTTCATGTAAATGAAGAAAGCCTCGGGCAGACCGGTAAAGATCATGTGGCTTCCCTTCGGAAGAACTGCCACTAGGGGTCTCGCAATGATTTTAAATAACAATTCCTTAAAATAATAGCAGGCGAAAAACCCGACGCCGATGCCGGAAATGATATGGACAAGGCGGGTCCGCAATTCTCCAAGATGGGTAGTTAAGGGTAGTTTATCGTCTTCTGCTCGGTCCATGGAATAAGTATATTAATGATGGATATTCAGGCTTGGGTTTTGGGAGTTGTTTCTTTGTCTTTATCTTTCTCGTCTTCCTTGCCGTAAAGGAGCGAGTCCTTAAAATCATTGACGTCTTTCTTGATATCGTCGGGCTTCAGGGTGTCCTTGATGGATTCCGTGACGTCATCCGTTGCCCGGCGGAATTCCTGGAATCCCTTCCCCAAAGATTTGGCTAAGCCAGGGAGTTTTTCCGGACCGACGACCAACAGGGCCACGATGGCAATCACAAGAAGTTCAGGCAGACCGATACCAAACATAGTGCAGGTATATATAGCGACTGTGAAGTACTTGTCAATGGTAAATATTTTTGCACTTCCGGGGGTTTTATGATAGAAGCGGGACGCTCCCCACAGGTGCAGTGATCGTATCTGCAAGAAGAGTAAACTTAGAATACGAGACAGGAATCACCTTATGCCACTTAGAACGGGAATTGTCCGCGACGACAGATATTTAAGACATGGTGAAGGGTTTTATCATCCCGAATCCCCCCGGCGCCTGGAAGCCGTTTATGCCATGCTGGATCGGCCGGACATGGATGGAAAATATGTTTCCATTCCCGCCCGCTATGCCACCCCCGAGGAAATCGGTCTCGTACACAGCCAATCATATATCGGCCTCATCGCCGGCACGGCAGGCAAGGGCAACTTCTCCCTGGACCCCGACACCCAGACGACGCCTGAGTCTTACGATACGGCGAAACTCGCTGTAGGAGGCTTATTCAATGCCATTGACGGCGTTATGACCGGCGAGGTGGATAACGCCTTTGCCCTGGTCCGCCCTCCGGGGCATCACGCCGGCAAGGATCAGGCGGCGGGCTTCTGTCTGTTCAACAATGTGGCCATCGGCGCCCGTTACGCCCTGTCGAAATATGGCCTCAAGCGCATCCTGATCGTCGACTGGGATCTCCATCACGGAGACGGCACCCAGGGTATTTTTTACGGAGACAAAAAGGTCCTTTATTTTTCCACCCACCAGTATCCCGCCTATCCCGGTTCCGGGGTCCTGTCCGAAAACGGTCAGGGCGAGGGGCTGGGATACACGATCAATGTCCCTCTGAAGGCCCGCTCCGATGACTCCCTCTACGTCAAGGCCTTCCGCAGCATCCTGCAACCGGTGGCCCTGAAATTCAAACCCGAGCTGATTTTTATTTCGGCAGGTTTTGACACCTATTTTCAGGACCCTTTGGGAGATATGCGGGTCACCGCCAAGGGTTATGTTTGCATGACCAGAATCCTCATGGATATCGCCGCCGCCTGCTGCCAGGGGCATCTGGTCGCCGTCCTCGAGGGAGGCTATCATGTTGAAGGCCTGACGGAATCGATCAAGGTAATGCTTGGGGAAATGCGGGGAGATACCCATACCCCGGAAGACTACCTGGACCGAATGGAATACGAGGCTGATCAGGGAAAAGATGTTATAATTAGACGGGTTATGGATCAGATAAACCCCTTCTGGCAGGTATTTTAAGACGGCTTCGTAAAAAGATCCGGATGCTGCGTTGCGCTGCATTCTTCGTCACTGCGGCGTACGAAAAGTACGCCTCATTCCTCAGGACTTGCGCGCCTTGCCTGCGGATCTTTTTACGAAGCCGTCGATAATGGCTTTTTATTGCTTTTTGCGAGTTCATCAATTTCAGGATTTAGGAGAAAGGAGAATGTCGCTTTGAAGATAACTAGAGAAGAGGTAGCCCACGTCGCTCATCTGGCGCGTTTGACTTTCCGGGAGGAGGAGATGGAGAAATTCACCTCCCAGTTAAACGACATCCTCCTCTATATGGAAAAACTTAATTCCGTAGACACAACAGGAGTCGAACCCATGACCCATGCGACGGTTCTGCATAACGCCTTCCGGGAGGACGTAGTCAAACCGTCTCTGGCCAATGAGCAATCCCTCGCCAATGCCCCGGACCCCCGGGGGGAATTCTTCCGGGTCCCCAAAGTGATCGAATAATAAAGAGGTATTATGGAGCTCTATTCGTTAACCATTCATGAATTGCAAGATAAGCTGCGGGCGGGGGAAGTAACGGCTGCGGATATCCTTGCCTCCGTCTATCAAAGAATCGACCAGGTGGAGGACAAGGTCCACGCCTACATCACTCTGATGAAAGAATCGGCCCAGGCCCAGGCCGCCGCTGCCGACGCGGCTATCCGCAATGGCGATATCAAGGCGCTGACAGGTATTCCGATCGCCCTGAAAGACATCTATTGCGTCCAGGGATTCACCACAACCTGTGGCTCCCGCATCCTCCATAATTTCGTCCCCCCTTATGACGCCACGGTAGTGGAAAAACTCCGGGCCGCCGGGGCGATCTTTACGGGTAAGACAAACATGGATGAATTCGCCATGGGCTCTTCCACGGAGACGTCCTATTTCGGCGTTACGTGCAACCCCTGGGATCTAACCCGGATCCCCGGCGGTTCCAGCGGCGGCTCCGCCGCTGCCGTCGCCGCTGATGAGTGCATCGCCGCCCTCGGTTCCGACACGGGCGGCTCGATCCGCCAACCAGCGGCCCTCTGCGGGGTGGTGGGGTTAAAGCCCACTTATGGCCGCGTCTCCCGTTTCGGACTGGTAGCCTTTGCCTCGTCCCTGGACCAGATTGGTCCCTTTACCAAGGACGTCGAGGACTGTGCCATCCTGATGAACGTCATTGCCGGTTATGACCCCCGGGAATCGACTTCCGTTAACTTGGAGGTCCCCGACTATCGATCCTTTCTTTCCCGAGGCATCAAAGGACTGAGAATAGGCATCCCCAAGGAATACTTCATCGAAGGGATCGATCCGGAAATCCTGGCCTCGGTGCAACAGGCTGTCGCCGTCCTCGAGACGGCCGGGGCAAAATGCGTCGACATCTCCCTGCCCCATACGGAATACTGCCTGGCCGTTTACTATATTGTAGCCCCCGCAGAGGCCAGTTCCAACCTCGCCCGCTACGACGGCGTCAAATACGGATTCCGCTCTCCGGAAGGACGGGATCTCCTCGACATGTATAAACAGTCCCGCTCCACCGGATTCGGTGATGAGGTAAAAAGAAGAATTATTATAGGTACATATGTTCTTTCTTCGGGATACTATGACGCCTATTACAAAAAGGCCTCCCAGGTCCGCGCCCTGATCCGTCGGGATTTTGACGAGGCCTTTCAGGAATGCGATATCATCGTCACCCCGACCTCTCCCACAGCGGCTTTCCGTATCGGCGAGAAGACGGATGACCCCATGCAGATGTATCTGTCGGATATATTTACCATATCTGCAAATATGGCCGGCATTCCGGGGATTTCCATCCCCTGCGGGTTTACCGGGGACGGTCTGCCCATCGGCTTGCAGTTTCTGGCCGGCCACTTTCAGGAAGGAACACTGATCCAGGCCGCCGCTGCCTATGAAAAGACGGCCGGCATGGGCGCCCTCATCGCCCGGCAAAAACAGGCAAAGATAAATTTTTCATAAGGAGTCGTGATACTTCATGGAATTTGAACCAGTCATCGGACTTGAAGTCCATGCGCAGTTGCGCACCGATTCAAAAATATTTTGCAGTTGCTCAACCCAGTTCGGGGCGGGACCCAACACCCACACCTGCCCTATCTGCCTCGGTATGCCCGGGGTTCTTCCCGTCCTCAACCGGAAGGTCGTTGAATATACGATCAAAATGGCCCTGGCGACACACTGCCGGATCAACAGGGAAAACAGCTTTGCCCGGAAAAACTATTTCTATCCCGATCTTCCCAAGGGCTACCAGATCTCCCAGTACGCCTATCCCCTTGCCGAAGAAGGGGGTATTGAGGTCGAGGGGGAGGGAGACAAGAAACGCATCGGCATCACCCGTATCCACATGGAGGAAGACGCCGGCAAGCTGATCCATGACGAACACTTTCCGTCGAGCTATGTGGACCTGAACCGGACCGGGGTGCCCCTGATCGA
>JALNVY010000131.1 GCA_023231165.1 Syntrophales bacterium
CCTTCAGCGCGTGGCCTCTGGTGGTGAATTGTCGCGGGTGATTCTGGCCATGAAGCATGTTCTGGCCCGGACAGGTTCCGTGGGGACCATGGTATTTGATGAGGTGGACAGCGGCATCGGCGGCGCCACGGCGGAGATTGTAGGCAAAAAGATAAAGGATGTTGCCGAGCGCCATCAGGTTCTCTGCATCACCCATCTTCCCCAGATCGCCTGCTTCGGAGACCGGCATTATTTAGTAACAAAAGCGATTGCCGGGGACAGGACCCTGACGACGGTTCAGGTGTTATCAGAAGAGGAACGAATCGAAGAGATTACCCGGATGCTCAGTGGCCTGGAAATGACGGATACAACGAGAAGGCATGCCCGGGAAATGCTCATGATGGCGCAAAGGAGTGAATCATGCTGAGGAAAGCCAAAGTTGGCGATGTTAAAACAATTCATAAGATGATTAATGTCTCTGCCAGCAAGGAGGAGATCCTTCCCCGGTCCCTGATGGACATCTACGGCAGTCTCCGCGACTTTTTTGTCTATTATGATGAGCAGGAGCAACTGATCACGGGGGTTTGCGCCATGAGCATTATTTGGGAGAACCTGGCTGAGGTTCGCTCCCTTTACGTCAATGAAGCTTATCGCCGTCGAGGCATCGGCAGAATCCTCGTTGAGGCCTGCATATCAGAGGCGATAACCCTGGAACTATTTAGAATCTTTACGCTGACTTATAAAAAGGAATTTTTCCAGCATGTGGGATTCCATGTCGTAGACCGTTCCTCCCTGTCGGAAAAGATATGGACAGACTGCTTCCGTTGTTCGAAGTATCCTGACTATTGTGATGAAATAGCGATGATCATCGAATTATGAAAGTACGGGAAAGGATCATCATTTTCCTGATCTTGTTTCCGGCTTTTTTTCTTGCCGGATGCGCGCCCATTTCGGAAATGCCCCGTGCGGAATCCCGGGGCAGCCAGTCCCCTTTTGCTTCTGTCGAGGATGCGGGACAGATGGATGACCTCGATCTTGATTCCCTGGGGAAAGCCGTTGCCCTGAGCATTCAGTATTATGAAAAGGCTGGCTCTAAAGGGTCTTACTGTTTACGGGATCGATGTTACTCTTACCGGGAAATGATCGACGGACTGGAACAATTCCTGAAGATCATGAGGCGAGATATGATGCCGGAGGAGGTAGAACAGAAGATCAGGGACGAATTTATTTTTGTCAGAGCGGCGGCAGGTACGGCCGGGGCCGGAGCTGAGGGCAACGTGCTTGTTACGGGGTATTTTGAGCCGATTCTGGAGGGATCACGGACCAAAACGGATCGTTTTCGTTATCCACTATACAAAATCCCCGACGAAACAGTGGTCGTGCCTGTGGATCGTGCTTATGGTCAAGATGGCCGTGATAAGTTTGTGGGACGATTACACGATGGGGAGGTGATTCCCCATTTCAGCCGCCGGGAGATTGACGAAAACGGTGTTCTTGCCGGCAGGGGACTGGAGATCGCCTGGGTCGATGATCCGGTTGCCCTCTTTTTGCTTCATATCCAGGGATCCGGAAAGATCCGGCTTCCCGAAGGCCGCTTGCTTCATGTGACCTATGCCCAGTCCAACGGATGGCCATTCCGGGGGTTGACCGGCATGATGGTCGAAAAGGGACTTTTACAAGAGAACGGAAAGTCTTACGAACAGATGAAAAGGTTTCTTCTCGATCACCCTGAGGAGCGCCAGGAACTGATGAATTACAACGAACGATATATCTTCTTCCGGACCGCTACGGAAGGTCCCCTGGGGGCCTTGAATCTACCCTTGGTTGCGGGAAGGTCCATCGCTACCGATCTTGATATTTATCCAAGAGGAGCCCTGGCCTTGATCAAAACACGGAAGCCTGTTTTTGACGGGCAGGGAAGGATCTCATCCTGGCAGTCCTTTTCTCGCTTCGTCCTGAACCACGACACGGGCGCCGCCATTAAAGGTCCGGGGCGGGTGGATCTTTTTTGCGGCACCGGCGAGACGGCGGAAAGGACCGCCGGGGCCATGAAGGAGAGCGGGGAACTGTATTTTTTGGTAAAGAAGAAATAACAGGGGTCAGACTTACTTATTGATATTTATTCTTTTGAGAGCAGTCACCACTCCCTCAATTTCTTTTTCTGAAGCCACTATCTCTTTAAGATGCCGCGTTACGACAACCGGATCTTTATAGATAAATTCCGCTATCTCCTTGCCCTTATATCCGTATTCATGGGCAACTAGGCTCATCATTTTCTTCCCTTTGGAAAGCTTGCTTGATTTGCTGATGGATCGTATCTCTTCAAGCGAGATCCCATAGACTCCTTCTATCGCGCCGGCGATTTCGTCTAATGTATATTCCCGCTCGCGCCTCGTTGCTTGAACCTTCACATTACTTTCTTTAAGCACCTTCTCGACAAAATGCTCATCACCTAATATCCTTTGCTCAACGGTATGGTAAACGTCTTCCCTTGGAATCGAAACGTCCGCTCCTATAAAATCAATATAGAGGCAATTTGCTGCTCCCTTATCTTCTGAAAACATCCCTAAAACCGATTCTGTGTCGACAATGCCTGTTTTATCATCAGGTAGCAAATAATATTGATGGCTGCTCCAGCGATATTCTTCAGGCGCCTCAACTATCCCGGCTCTTACCGGATTCAGGTGGATATATTTCACCAGACTCAGCTGGTATCGATCACGATCGCAGAGAATCGCTTTATATCTGCCCTGAAATAGATGTCCGACCGTACCGTACTTTCTGTTGAAGTACATGGTATAGCTTTGGTTGATGCCCTGCATAATCTTCGAAAGAGGGACTTTTGGCGTTTCGATCAATATATGTACATGATTACTCATCAAAACATAGGAGTGGAGAATGAACCCATACCGCTCTTTGTAGGCTGACAATATAGTGAGGTACTGAGAGAAATCATCGCTGTTTTTAAATACATTTTGCGTCTGATTGCCACGAGTTATGACATGGTAGAGGGCATCCTTGAATTCTATCCTTGTTTTTCTTGCCATGGAAGAAGGCTAGCAGAATCATCGTCGAATGTCAATATGTAAGTCTGACCCCTGTTCGCCTTGACAGGAGATGGTCTTTCTGTTATGCAGCGTGCACATTAACACGTTTTGCGGAGGTTCAGTGGTACGGAAGAGAATTTTGAGCGGCATGAGGCCGACAGGTAAGCTGCATTTAGGGAATCTGCACGGGGCGCTTCAGAATTGGGTGGATCTCCAGAACGATGGTGCCTATGAATGTTTTTATTTCGTCGCCGACTGGCACGCCCTGACGAGCGATTATGCCGAGACGGGCGAGATCGCCGATAACATTATAGATATGGTCATTGACTGGTTGAGTGCCGGTCTGGACCCGGCAAAAAGCACCCTTTTCATCCAGTCTAATATCAAGGAGCACGCCGAGCTGTTTCTCCTCCTCACCATGATCACGCCCCTGCCTTGGCTGGAAAGAAATCCGACCTACAAGGAGATGAAAGCGGAGCTGACCAGTAAGGATCTCTCCAATTTAGGTTTCTTGGGCTATCCGGTCCTCCAGGCGGCGGATATTATCATGTACAAGGCCTACGGCGTTCCGGTAGGGGTGGATCAGTTGCCCCATATCGAGCTGACCCGGGAGATCGCCCGGCGCTTCAATTTTCTTTATCAGGAGATATTTCCTGTTCCTGAGCCTTTGCTGACGCAGGTCCCGAAACTATTGGGGATTGACGGCAGGAAAATGAGCAAGTCCTATGAAAATTCCATCTACATGAGCGATACGGGGGATGTTTTGAAGCAGAAGGTTGCCGCCATGTATACCGATCCCCAGCGGCAACGCCGCAAAGACCCGGGTCGTCCCGAATTGTGCAACGTTTTTACCTTTCACGAGCTATACACGCCCCTGGAAAAAACAAGAGAGATCGTAACGCAGTGCCGGAACGCCGGCATCGGCTGTACGGACTGTAAAAAGATCCTCGGGGCGGGCATTCAAAACGGAATGGACCTCATTCACGAACGGCAGTCCTATTATCGAAATCATCTTCAGGAAGTCAGGGACATTATTGCCGACGGTGATATTCGGGCCACAGGAGTGGCGAGGAAGACGATGGACGAGGTTCGGGCAGCCATGAAAATCAGTTATGGATTATGAGGTCAAGCTCGATATCTTCGAAGGTCCCCTGGATCTGCTGTTGTATCTGATCAAGAAGAATGAACTCGATATCTACAACATCCCCATCGCCCTGATTACGAAACAATATCTTGAGTATATAGATATTCTCAAGACGTTGAATCTTGATCTGGCGGGTGAATATCTTATCCTGGCGGCGACTCTGGTTCATATCAAATCAAAGCTGTTGTTGCCAGAGACGCCTGAGGAGGGGGAAGAGGAAGCCGATCCCCGTCAGGAGCTGGTACAGCAACTTCTGGAATATCAGGAGTTCAAGAATGCCTCCCAGTTGCTACAGGCGCGGGAGGTTCTCGAAAGGGATGTCTTCATAAGGGGTGCCGCTCCGGCGGAGCCGACGCCGGGGGATGATGATAATCAGGCGTGGCTTGAAATCGGACTATTTGAACTGGTAGATGCCTTCCGGCAGGTTCTCGGCAATCTGGGGCAGCCGGAACTAATGGAAATTGATCTGGACCGGACTTCCCTGGCGGACCGGATCAATGAGATTATGGATCAATTGCGGGAGCGTCAATCGTTGACTTTTACGGAGCTGCTGAACGGTCAGCCGGAACGGCGTTTAATCATCTATACCTTCATGGCCTTGCTGGAACTGGTCAAGCAGCGGATGGTCCTCATCTGTCAGGCGGGTCCTTTCGGGGTAATACGCCTGTTTTTAGCTGTTGAGGAAGATCATGGATGAAACCAAAGCCATCATCGAAGGTTTGATTCTAGCTTCGGAAACGCCTCTGGCAATTGATAAAATCGTCGATATTTTTCAAGAGCGAAATCTCAGTCGCCAGGATATTACGGCCCATCTTCACGAACTGGTGAACGAATACAACGAGCGGCGCGGTGGTTTTAGTCTCCAGGAGGTAGCCGGGGGGTATCAATTCCGAACCAGACCGGAATTGTCGGTGTGGATCGTAAAACTGAAAGGAATCCGATCGGCTGCGCTCACCACTGCTGCCTTGGAAACCCTTGCGATCATTGCCTACCGGCAGCCAGTCGTCAAGGCGGAGGTGGAGCGGCTGCGGGGTGTAGATGTTTCCCGTCCCCTGCGAACCCTCCTAGAAAGGAAGCTTGTCCGGATGGTGGGCAGAAAGGACGTGCCGGGAAAGCCCATGATTTATGGGACGACCCGGAAATTTCTTGAGGTCTTCAGTCTGAAGGATCTGTCTGAATTGCCGACCATGGGAGAACTTAAGGATTTAACAAAATGACGGCTTTCTTTATGCGAGGTTATCAGAAATGACTATGGGAGGAAAAATCTTGGGGAAGAGGTCCTTACCGGGAGAGCGACTACAGAAGGTTCTGGCAGGGGCGGGGATTGCCTCCCGCCGGGCGGCGGAAGAGATGATCCGGCAGGGAAGAGTGATGGTCAATGACCACGTCATCAAAGAGATGGGGGTCAGGGTTCATCGAGACGACGAGATCCGCGTGGATGGCCGGTTGATCGGTCCCAAGCCTGACAAGGTCTACCTCATGCTGAATAAGCCCCGGGGGTATGTGACCACCATGAAAGATCCGGAGGGAAGACCTGTTGTCACGAAGCTGCTTCCAGAGGAAGCGGGAAGGGTTTTCCCTGTCGGCAGGCTTGATTACGACTCCGAGGGGCTGCTGCTGTTTACCAATGACGGTGATTGGGCCTTTAGTCTTCAGCATCCCCGTTTTCTTCAGCAAAAGACCTACTTGGTCAAGGTCAAAGGCAATATTACATCGTCAGAGATACGGCGCCTGGAGAAAGGCTTTGATTTGGAAGATGGTCCATTCCGGCCGCTTCGCTTTCAGGTAGGGAGAATGAATGACAAGAGCTGCTGGATAGACATCACGATCAGGGAGGGGCGAAACCGTATCCTCAGGAGGGTTTTTGAGTATTTAGAGCTTCCTGTCATTCGTCTCATTCGCACCGCCATTGGTGAATTAACGCTCCAAGGTCTGGAGGAAGGCCAGAGCCGCTTTCTGTCTCCACAAGAGGTAGCCGCATGCCTGCCGCCGAAAGATCCGAGAAGTACTAAAAAAAATTCAAAAATATCTTGACATTCGCAATAAAATAAATAATAGTCGGCCAAAAAGTAAGCTATATTATCACGTTATTTGGAATGACACTTAACTTTCGCAATTTTCTAGGAGGAAGGTATGAATAAATCGGGATTGATTGAGGCAGTAAGCAGGAAAGAGAATATTACTGAGAAGAAGGCCGTAGAGGTCGTCAATCTCATCTTCAAAGGTTTTACCGAAGAATTGAAAAAGGGCGGACGAATTGAAATTCGCGGGCTGGGAAGCTTTGTTGTCCGTGATTATGAAGCCTATACGGGAAGAAATCCGAAAACGGGAAAGAATATTAAAGTATCTCCCAAGAAGCTGCCCTTTTTTAAGGTGGGCAAAGAGTTGAAGGAAAAGGTCGATCAGCAGAAATAACCTGCCTCGATTTCTGACCGGTCATCTTAATATCTATCTGGGATCATCCCGGGGCTATATATGGCTCTGGGATGATCCTTTTTTACGAAAGAAATACCCCCGCCCCCTTTTAAGCCGGACCCTCAGGTCATCAGGCCTTCTTCCCGGAAACTGAAAAAACGGTTTTCCCCGATGATGATGTGATCGTGCACGAGGATATCCAGTGTTCGTGCTGTTTCTTGGATCGTCTTGGTAAGGCGGATATCTGCATCCGACGGCCGGACATGGCCGGA
>JALNVY010000132.1 GCA_023231165.1 Syntrophales bacterium
AAGGTGATCTGTCTTCGTGTTGACATCAACACCCGCCTTCACGCAGATCTCCTGAGCCTTCGTCCTACCGATCCCGTAGATATAAGTCAAGGCTATTTCCATCCTCTTGTTCTTTGGTAAATCCACCCCTGCAATTCTTGCCACCGTCTAACCTCCTGACCTTACCACGGGCCTTTTTATCCCTGTCGCTGCTTGTGCTTGGGGTTTTCACAGATTATCCTGAGAATACCCTTCCTTTTCACGATCTTACACTTATCGCAGATCTTTTTCACCGAAGCTCTTACTTTCACTATCTTCACTCCTTGTGTCTTTTATCAGGACACGCTCTTCGTGGTTCAAGTACTCTATTTTGTCCGGTAAATGATACGTCCCCGGGTCAGATCATAAGGGGAAAGCTCAACGGTTACCCTGTCTCCGGGAAGTATCTTGATAAAATGCATCCTCATTTTCCCGGATATATGGGCCAAGACCCGGTGTCCGTTCTCCAATTCTACCCGGAACATGGCATTGGGCAAGGGTTCAATAACCTTCCCCTCGACTTCTATTGCCTCTTCTTTTGCCATAAGTATATCCCTGATCGACGACTCTCTCCACCGCCGTTCACTGCATCCGGCTTAATATTTCCGGACCGTGATCAGTAATAGCGATGGTATGCTCAAAATGGGCGGAAAGTCTACCATCCGCCGTTACGGCCGTCCAGCCGTCAGTCAACATCCTGACCTTATAGGTTCCGGCATTGACCATAGGTTCTATCGCCAGTACCATTCCTGCTTTCAACGCCACCCCTCTACCCCTGATACCATAGTTGGGAATCTGCGGATCTTCATGAAGATTCCGACCAATACCATGGCCTACAAAATCCCTCACCACTGAAAAGCCTTCCGCCTCGACATGTTTTTGCACCGCTGCGGAGATATCACCCAGTCGGTTCCCGACTGTTGCCTCCCTAATTGCACGATCAAGGGATTCCTCTGTTGCTTTAAGGAGCATCGACGCTTCTTTGGAAATCTTCCCCACTGGAACCGTCAGGGCAGCGTCGCCATAATACCCGTGATAATAAACCCCAAAATCAAGACCGACAATATCCCCCTCCGTGAGCACCCGCTGTGAAGGGAAACCATGGATCACTTGTTCATTTATCGAAGCACACAGGGAAAAGGGGTATCCTCGATAACCCTTAAAGGCCGGTTTTGCTCCTTTTTTTAAAACCAACTCCTCGGAAATACGATCAAGTTCTAAAGTGGTAACACCCTCCTCCACCTTTTCTTTCAGCTCCGCCAATATTTCCGCGACGATACAGTTACTCTCCCTGATCTTTTCTATTTCGTTCTGCTGCTTCAGAATGACCATTCAAACTGCTCCCCATATCCTGTTCATGGCCTTCCTCAACGCCGCCTGGCTATCTTTCCTTTCTTCATGAAACCTTCATATTGCCTGGTCAGTAAGTGGGTTTCGATCTGGCCAGCCGTGTCAAGGGCCACCCCGACAACGATGAGAAGAGCGGTTCCTCCGAAGTAAAAAGGCACGTTGAAATAACCTATCAAAATGCTCGGCAGCACGCAAACGGCAGACACATAAATTGCGCCGCTGAAGGTCAAGCGAGTCAAAACTTCATCAATATAGTCCGCCGTTTTTTTGCCGGGCCGGATTCCTGGAACATATCCACCGTATTTTTTCATATTGTCCGCCACATCAACGGGATTAAAGGTGACAGCCGTATAAAAGTAGCAGAAAAAAACTATAAATGCAACGTACATGAGCTCATAAACTGCTTTGCCGGGAACCAAGGTGTCTGCTACTACTTTCATCCACGGATGAGGAATAAAATTCGCTATGGTCGCCGGAAACATGATAATGGAAGAAGCAAAAATTGGTGGGATAACCCCTGCCGTATTTACTTTCAAGGGCAAGTGGGTGGATTGTCCACCATATACTTTTCTTCCCACTACACGCTTGGCATACTGGACCGGAATCCTCCGCTGTGCGCTTTCGACAAAGACGATCGTACCAACGACGCCAAGCATCATGACGATGAGAATGATAATAGAAAAAATCCCCATTTCCCCCGCTGACAGGAGCTGAAAGGTATTAATAATCGCCTCCGGCGCTCTACAGACGATCCCGGCAAAAATTATCAGCGAAATGCCGTTACCGATCCCCTTCTCCGTAATCTGCTCACCTAACCACATGATAAAAGACGTCCCTGCGGTCAGGGTGATCATGGTCATAAGCCGAAAAGCCCACCCTGGATCCAGAACAATCGACACCCCCGTCGGTCCGGCCATATTTTCCAGTCCGATAGCGATGCCAAAACCCTGGATAATACTCAGAACAACTGTTCCGTAACGGGTGTACTGGGTAATTTTTCTTCTTCCCGCCTCTCCTTCCTTTGAAAGTTTTTCCAGATGGGGAATGGCAATAGTCAGAAGCTGCAGGATAATAGAGGCACTGATATAGGGCATAATCCCCAGAGCAAATACGGAAAGATTGCTCAGGGCGCCCCCGGCAAACATGTCAAAGAGCCCGAGTAAAGATCCCTTGGCCTGTTCGAAATAGGCCGCTAAAGCCGCTGTATCAATACCTGGCGTCGGCACATGAGCGCCGATACGGTAAACGATTAACAGGAGAAAGGTATAGAGTATCCTCTTCTGAAGTTCGGGGATCTTTGATATATTACTAAGTCCGCCAATCAAATCAAGCAACCTCTACGATAGTTCCACCGGCAGCTTCGATCTTGGCCTTAGCCCCCTTACTCAGGGCATCCAGCTTGATGGACAGGGCGTGTTGAATGTCCCCTTTCCCCAGCAGCTTAATGCCATCTCCCCTTTTTTTGATAAGGCCCTGTTGGATCAACGCCTCGGCATCGATAATACTATTCTCAGGAAAGGCATTCAGTTGCACCAGGTTCACGGTGATCATTTCTTTTCTAAATGGGTTCCGGAAGCCACGTTTTGGGAGCCTCCGCGCCATGGGCATCTGGCCCCCTTCAAAGCCGGGCCGTGTACCTCCTCCCGAACGTGCATTTTGCCCCTTGGATCCCTTACATGAAGTTCCACCATGCCCGGAACCGTCACCTCGTCCGACCCTCTTACGCTTTTTCCGTGATCCGACCGGAGCCTTTAATGTTCCTAAATCCATATATATACCTACGCCTCCAACTCTTCCATGGAAACCAAGTGGCAAACCTTGCCGACCATACCTCGAATCTCGGGAGTATCGGCAAGCAGGACAGTCCTGTTCATTTTTAGGAGCCCCATCCCGCGGAGGACCCTTCGCTGTTTTTCAGGCCTTCCTATGTAGCTCCGAATCAATGTTACTTTCAATTTACGTCCCACGAAATATTCCCCTTTAAAATATTACCGACTCTCTAAGAACACCTGCCCACGAAGTTTGGCAATCAGAGCTGGCTCCTTCAGTCGGGTAAGACCTTCAATGGTGGCTTTGACCAGGTTATGAGGATTATGTGATCCTAAACACTTAGTCAAAATATTATGGACCCCAGCAACCTCCAGGACTGCGCGCACGGCACCCCCGGCAATAAGTCCTGTCCCTTCTGATGCTGGTTTAAGAAGAACCCGGCCAGCCCCATAGATTCCAGTGACTTCATAGGGTATCGTCCTGTTCGTAATGGCAACCTTTTTCATGTTTTTCTTGGCCTGCTCCATTCCTTTACGGATCGCCTCAGGCACTTCATGGGCTTTACCAAGCCCTGCGCCTACTGATCCCTGTCCATCTCCAACCACGACAATGGCGCTGAAACGGAACCTCCTGCCGCCTTTTACGACTTTGGCTGTCCTGTTGATAGTAATAACTCTGTCTATCAGTTCGACTTCTTCCATCATGATCTTATCCAATCGCCCCTCTTGTTATTGATCCTCAGAATTTCAAGCCTGTCTCACGAGCGGCGTCGGCAAGGGCCTTAACCCTTCCATGATACAGAAAGCGCCCCCGATCAAAAACGGCCGCTTCGATCCCGATCGCCTTGAGTCGCACCGCCACTAACTTGCCTACTTCCTTGGCCGCTTCCGACTTTTTCATTTTTCCAAGTCCAGCTCGCAACTCCGGACTCAGAGTCGAAGCCTCTACCAATGTCTTCCCTAGATCATCCGCAATGGCCTGCACGTAGATGTGCTTTGCAGTCCTGAAAACAGCAAGGCGGGGCCTTTCCTGAGTCCCTGAGACCTTGCCCCGGACGCGGGCTTTTCTCTTCTCTCTGACCTTTTCAACCTTCGATCCCAATTCGTCTACCTCTTCAAAAGGATATATGACAATTTTTTTTTCTGTCACGAACCTACAGATTTGCCGACTTTCCTGCGAACCTGCTCGCCAACATATTTAATGCCTTTCCCTTTGTAAGGTTCCGGCTTTCTCATCTCTCGGATTTCTGAAGCCACCTTGCCTACGAGTTGCTTGTCAATACCGGAAATGACGATGTTGACTAGCTTTTCTATCTTGATGGCAATCCCTTCCGGAACCTTGTATTCAAGGGGTGCGGAAAAACCAAGGACCATTTTCAAAACATTATTGTTCAATTCGGCGCGATAACCAACACCGGATATCTCCAGACCCTTCTCAAACCCCTTGCTCACTCCTGTGACCATATTGTTCACCAAGGTCCTTGCCAGACCATGAGCTGACCTTCCAGTTCGATTATCGGCCAGTCGCTTGATGACAACAGTAGTGTTTTCAAGGGAAAATTCAATTCCCGGTGGTAAGACTGCTGACAACTGTCCGTTCGGACCCGATACCTTGACTACCCCTGCCTCCTGTGCAATCTGGACACCGGCAGGCAATTCTATGGGTTTTTTTCCAATTCTCGACATTATTATCTCCCGACCGTACTCACAATATCCTCAGATACGGTTACCACACTTTACAGAGGATTTCTCCACCAACCTTCGAATCCCTTGCTTCTTGATCCGTCATGATCCCCCGGGACGTAGACAGGATAGCAATGCCATACCCGTTCAATACCTTGGGGATGTCCTGGCTGTGTACATAAACCCTTCTGCCCGGCTTGCTGACTCTCTGAATGTCTGTCAGAACGAAACTTCTCGAATCGGGATAAACGAGCTCTATTCGCAAGCTTTCCCGATCATATTTATCCTTCTTGAGTTCATATCCCGTGATAAAGCCTGCCTTTTTCAAAACGTCGGCAATATTTGCGTTCATTCTTGACGAGAGAACCTCCACGGTTTTAAAATGCATCCGATTGGCATTTCGGATCCGGGTCAACATATCTGCAATTGGATCAGTCATTCCCATGAGTACGGCTCCTTTATTGATCTACCAGCTCGCTTTGATCACCCCGGGGAGCTCCCCCTTGGTGGCAAGATCCCTCAGACATATCCTGCACATATCAAACTTGCGATAATACGCCCGTGGCCTTCCGCACAAAGGACAGCGGTTGTACTGCCGGACCGAAAATTTCAGTTTCCTTTTTGCTTTTGCGATAAGAGATTTTTTCGCCACGTTCTATTCCTCCAGCCGCTATTTCGGCCTAATTTTTGAAAGGCATGCCCATCAGCCTTAAAAGCTCCCGGGCTTCTTCATCCGTTTTTGCCGTCGTCACAATCACCACATTCATACCCCGGACTTTATCTATTTTATCATACTCGATTTCCGGAAAAATTATCTGTTCCTTGAGTCCCAAGGCAAAATTTCCCCTGCCGTCAAATGACTTGGGGGCAATTCCACGGAAGTCTCTGACCCGGGGCAAATTAATATTGACCAGCCGGTCAAAGAACTCAAACATTCTCTCTCTCCTGAGGGTTACCCGACAACCAATGGACATCCCCTGGCGGAGCTTGAAGGTAGCGATGGATTTCCTTGCCTTCGTGATAACAGGTTTTTGCCCCGTGATGGTGGACAGTTCCTGGACGGCGATATCCAGAATTTTGGCATTCTGAATGGCTTCACCAAGTCCCATGTTAAGAACGATTTTTTGCAGTCTCGGCACCTCCATAAGATTCTTGTAATGGAATTTACCGATCAACGCCGAAACCACTTCTTTTTGATAATACTCTTTGAGTCTTGCCATATTGATCGACCTATGCGTCTAAAATGTCCTGACATTTCTTACAGATACGGACCTTTTGCCCATCATCCAGAACTTTGTGACCGAGGCGCACACCGGCGTCGCATTTACTACAGAAATAGGCGACATTGGTAATGTGGATGGATCCTTCCTTTTCCACTATACCGCCTTTACCCTTAGCATCCGGACGTTGATGTCGCTTGACAAAGTTGAGTTTCTCAACAATTATTCGATCCTTATCCTTTATGATTTTGATGACCTTGCCGGTTTTACCTTTTTCCTTGCCGGCAACGACCTTCACCATATCTCCCTTTTTCAACTGCTTCCCATGCATTTTTTCGTTCCTTGTTTCTATATCCGTCCGTCTATCCCTTAGAGTACCTCGGGAGCCAAAGAAATGATTTTCATGAACTGTTTTGCTCTCAGTTCCCGAGCCACAGGGCCAAATATCCTGGTTCCGATCGGCTCCATCTGATTAGAGATGAGGACGGCTGAATTATCATCAAATTTCAGATAAGACCCATCCTGCCTTCGCACTTCTTTGACCGTGCGGACGATGACGGCTTTCATAACATCCCCTTTCTTAACCTTAGAATTGGGAATGGCTTCCTTTACCGATACCACAATGACATCGCCAACACTGGCATAGCGCCGCTTCGACCCCCCCAGAACTTTGATGCAGGCAACTTTCTTTGCACCCGAGTTGTCTGCCACATTTAGAATGGTCTGCATCTGAATCATAATACTGCTCCGCCTTCACAAAAGTCCCAATGCTACTTGGCTCGCTCCAGAATGGTCCGCATCCGCCACCG
>JALNVY010000133.1 GCA_023231165.1 Syntrophales bacterium
CTTGAGCCGGATGGCCTCTTGTAGATAACGGATTGCGTCATCAGTTTTTCCGAGGTTAGTCAGGACATTTCCCATATTGGTGTAGGCCCCTGCATAATCCGGCTTAAGCCGGATGGCCTCCTCAAAATGCCGGATCGCCTCATAGGGATTTCCCGCCTGATCCAGTACGACGCCCAAGTTCAGATGGGCACGACTGTTTCGTGTCGCTTTCTGCACCGTATCCGTCCAGATTGATACCTCATCGGCATACACACCATTGCGTTTGTACGTAATCCCCCCCAACAGCAAAGCCAACACGAGCAAACCGACAACCCCGGCTATGGCCGTTTTGTCTTTCCCGACGGCATACCGCTTCTGTAAGATCACGCCCAACCGATACACCCCAACAACCCCCAGCACGACCAGCGCCGCCAGGGGCAGATACATGCGATGGTCAAAGGCGGGATCGGGGAGAGGTACAAGGGATGTGGGGGCAAGAATGGCGAAAAACCACGCCCCGGGAAAGCCGACGGGTTTGCGTCTTAGAACCGCCCAGCCGGTGAGAGCAATGAGCACCGACATAATCAGGACGGACGGCCACACATTCTGCCATCTCGTAAGGGGCCAGGCATAATCGAGACAAAGGGCGTCGGGCCAGATCACAAGGCGCAGATAGTGGAGAATCACCCCCGGCTGGGTCTGCCAATACTGCACCCGCGGGAGAGATTCTTTTAACCCCGCCCCCTGTGCAGCCTGCATTCCCAGTATCACAAGAAAGCCCAGCAATATCAGGCCGCCAGCCAATCCACCATAGAGAGGCCACGATGTCCTGAGGGCGGCCTTCCATCCCTTTTTCATAAAGATCGCATCATAGATGAGCAGCAGCGGTGGCGCCACGACGATCACTTCCTTGCTGCCCACACCGAGAAGAAAAAACAGAACCGCCGCCCCATGCCACGGTCCGGACCGGGGTGACTGCCAGCCGCGAATGGCGCAGTAGAAGGTCAACAGAAAAAACATGCCCATCATCGATTCGCATCGCTGAATGATATAGGTAACCGCCTGTGTCTGGATGGGATGGAGCAGCCAGATCAGGGCACAAGCAACTCCGAGCAGAGTCGCCTCCGGTCCATAGATGGCCTTCATTCTTTCGGTCAGCAGCGTTCTGCGCACAATACCAAAAAGGGTTATTCCAGCCAGGAGATGAACGGCCAGGTTCAGGATATGGTATCCCTGGACGTGATCTCCGCCGATGGCGTAATTGACGGCGAGGGAGAACCGGATGACGGGTCGGGTATTGAGACCCTGACCGGCCGGCCCCAGGGACAGATTCATAGAACTGAGGATGTTATGGATTACCTGATTATCGAGAATATTGGGGATGTCATCATAAATAAAAGGACCGTGAAGGCTGTTTCCATAGGCCATAATACCAGCGGCAATCAAGAAAAATGCCGAAAAATATACGCCCGAAGAAAGAGTTCGAGGTTTTGGCGGGCGGAGCGAGGCAAGCTCTTTTTTTTCTTTTTGTTTTTTCTTCATTTTTTCCCAATCGACGGTCTGCCCAAGAGGGACCATGTCGATTTTATTAGATGGTTATGGCCTGATATTCTTCAAATAAACCCTTTCCAGAATCGCAAGAAATTCTTCCGCCGTCCTATCCCATGTCAGCGTCCGGCTCCAAGCCAAAGCGCGCTCGGCGTATGCCGTCCGGAGAACGGTGTCCCCAAGAAGCCTTGTCGCACACTGGGCCATGGCTTCCGGATCTGGTTGTACAAGGCAGCCCGTCTGTCCGTCGCGGATCGAATCCCGGAGGCCGGGGACGTTGTAACCGATAGCCGGGGTCCCGCAGGCATTCGCTTCCGTCACCACCAGACCCCATCCTTCCCGGACGGCAGGCATGAGAAGCAGATGGGACCTTTGCATCCGCCGGATCTTTTCCTCCTCACTGACATAACCAAGAAACGTCACATCCATATCTTCGGCCAGTCTCTTGAGCCTGGGAAGTTCGGGGCCACGGCCGGCGATCCAGAGGCGGGCAAGGGGGAAAACCCGGCAGACGATCCGGAAAGCTTCGATGGCGTGGTCGGCAAGATTCGTCTCCTTTAGCAATCCCACAAACAGCAGCGTCGGGACATCTTCTTTTGCGGGAATTTCCGCAACGGGTTCAAACCCGACACCCATGGGCACAATGGCAACATCCGAAAACCCCAGATCCTCAAGATCCTTCTGTGTGGAGCGGCTGATGGTCAATGTGGGGAAGTCCTTGTAGCGCCTCATCCAGAACGGTTCGATCCACCATTGGAACAGGTGGCTGAGAACAGGGGGTAGAACATGGCCGTACTTCTCCCCGGCCAGTTCGTTGACGAGAAATACAAGGGGTTCCCGGACAAAGCGGGGGGTCATGAAAGGACGGCAGGTATATTCGTCGATGACGACATCGAAGCTGCCCCTGAGGTGCTCTTTATAATATCTTCTGGCCAGGGGATAGACGGTGAGAGGATTTCCCATGCGGATAACTGTGACGCCTTCAAGCACCTCCCGTTGGGACGCATTCCGGAACAAAGAAGATACAAGTGTTGCCTCATGTCCTCCCGTCACCCAGCGTTTTGCGACTTCATGGATGAAGACCTCCGCGCCTCCCGCTTCAGGATTTGCTCTGTCCCTGAGATTAAAAATCAGAATTCGCAGGGACATATCATCCAGCCCCGGAAAGACATTTTTTTTCACAGAGATGATACACCTGAAACTGCCAACGCAGGGGCCAGACGATTAGAGCCGCCGCCTGTAGAACGCGGAAGGGAATATGCCACGCCTTCGACAGGGATATCCACCGCCAGGAAAGGATATGGAGATCGCGCCAGCGCTTTTTCACATGAAGCCCGGCCTCTTCAAAAACCATTTTCCACTGGTCAAGGGTCATCGTGACCTCGCGCATATCGTTCTGGATCGTCCCCTTGTAAAAACCGAGGCGGCGGGTGAGAAAACCCGCATTGGGGACAAGGATGAGGATACGGGCGTCATCCCTGGCCACCCGGACCATTTCGAGAAGCGCTTGCTTCATGTCCATAAAGTGCTCCAGCGATCCCAGGCAAGTAACCAGATCGAACTGCCCCGTTCCGAAGGGCAGGTTTTCGGCGCATGCCGCAAGCAGGGTGCCTTCATGCAGAGAGGTCAGGCCAATGGATATGGCCCGCTGGGACAGATCGATCCCGATGGGAATCGCCCCCTGATCATGCACGGCCCGGAGCCATTCAGCCGTTCCGCAACCCACATCAAGAACGCGATGCCCTCCTGATACGGCCATGCGCAGGGCAAGGCACCGGTAATGCCGGGATATCGTTCCCGGTGGCGGAACATCACGGTAATAGATCTCATTATAGAAGCGGCGTACCGTGTCCATATTCATCGGATTACCCCATGCCTGGTTTTGTCCGCTTGGGGATGATATATTTCCTGATCATCCGGGAAACGAAACCCGCGATGAGCTTGGGGGGGAATGTCAGGATGATCCGGGAGATCCTCAGGGAGGAAATCTCTCCGCCATAGCGGGCGGGAACATACATTTCCGTAACGCGGCATCCCAGAACGTTGAGCTCGATCAACATGCTGTTTTCAAAAAAGTATCCCCGGTCGATCCGGTCCAGGGGAAGACGGGAGAGCATATGGCGGGTAATGAGGACATAGCCGTTCTGGGGATCCGATATCTCCCGGAATCCTGAAGCCATCTTTGTCAGGAACGTCAGAACGAGATTTCCCACCAGACGGACGGGGGGCATCTCCGGCAGGGGGCCGCTTTTTTGAAAGCGGTTCGCCTTGACGTAGTCATATTTCTGCTCGATGGCCAGTCGCGCCATTTTGTCAAGATAATCCGGCTCCATCTGGCCATCGGCATCTATTTTCGCCACAAGATCGATCCCTGTCGCCAGAGCGGCCTTGAATCCCGTTACCATGGCGCCGCCCACTCCCCGGTTGCGTTCATGACACAGGAGGACGATCCTTGGATCATCCAGGGCCTGAACCGCTTTCCTCGTCTGGTCCACCGAACCGTCATCGACAATGATGATCCGTTCAACATACACCGGCAGGGAAAGAATGACCGATCGGATGCTTGTCTCTGCATTATAGGCCGGAATGACGACGGCAAGGCTGTAACGATCGTTTGGATGAGACATTTCTTTCTATATTCGAATTATAGGGGGGCCGATTTTGCTTGTCAATGGATATTTTGGCATATAAACACTATTGACAATTTTATAAAATATGCTTTATATACAGAACCTCAAAGCAGGGGATGAAAATTTGCCGCCATTAAAAGCCTCCGCTGCTTTCATACGGCGTCATAATGTCCTTTGCAGCGCGCGTACATTGGAACAATTTTTGTTAAAAACGGAAATAATTCCAAATATTCTTTAAGGTGACTCTTATGCATGGACGACTTTTTCCGTATCTGCTCTGTTTTATCCTCTTTACATCCATTAACCTTACCATGAGCGTAACCGCCCATTCCCAAACGCCCGACGCCTCAACGGCCTCGGCAGAAGCGGGGAAACCCTCCGGGGATCTGGATTTCCAGAAGGCCAACAAGGAGGCCGTCGAAAAGCTTCGCAAGATGCCGCCGGATAAGGTGGCGATTCTCGATGATAAGCTTGCGGAGGCCCTGACCCTTTATTACGATGGGAAATTTGCCCAGGCCCTGCCCATTTTCAACAGCATTTCCGCCGACGTGGAAACCATGGATATCATGTGGTGGTTGGGGACAAGCGCCATGAATACCGGGGACACAAAGATTGCCATCGCGAAATTCCAACAGATGCTGGCCGTTGACCCCGGGCTCCACCGGGTGCGTCTCGAACTGGCCGCCGCCTATTTCCAGAACAAGCAGTACAAAGAGGCCCGCCGGGAACTGGAAATCGTCAAGCAGTCCAAGCCGCCGCAAGATGTCCAAAAAAATATCGACCGCCTCCTCGCCGCCATCGACGAAAGCACCAAGAAGGTGTTCTGGAATGTTCGCTTCTCCCAGGGTATCCAGTGGGACAGCAATATCTCGAGCGGCCCGGACCAGAAGGAACTGTCCGTGACCGGGGGAACCCTGACCCTCGCCGATGATACGAAAAAACTCAGCGATTGGGCCTCCATCGAAAATTTCTCCGGGAACGTCCTCTATGACTTCGGCGACAGAGGGGGCTTTATGTGGAATACTACCGCCGATGTGTACAACCAGTTTTATTTCAACTACGGGAAATACAACTACCTCCTCGGGGAAGTCTCGACAGGCCCCTGGTGGGTGGGACCGAACGATATCCTGAAGTTGCCCATGGGTTTTTCCAAACAGGAGTACGGCAGTTCGCCCCTGTCGACTATCTATCATTTCCGGCCGAGCTTAGAGCACTATCTCACTCCCTATTTCAGTGTCAGGGGCCTGTTTTCATGGAGCAGGGAGAACTTCATGGACAGCAGCAATTACAATCTGAACAATACCACGCTGCGCGGCGAGATCGGACCTAACTTCTTTTTCATGAACCGCCGTCACATAGTTTCCCTAAATGTAGGCTATGAATCATCCAATGCCGATGCGCGAAACTTCACCTATACGGCGCCTTACGGGGCCATCTCTTATTACACCCGCTTCCCGACGAAAACGGATCTCTTTCTCAGATACCAGCTCGGCGAAAGAAACTACAAGGCGGCCCCTGTTCTTTATAATGATGAACGGGTGGACCGCCGTCAAAGCGTCTCCGCCGTCTTAAGCCAGGAGTTCCTGAAACATTATTTTACATCCTTTGCCTTCAACTATATCGACAACCATTCGAACGATGAACTTTACAGCTTTACCAAAGAGACCTACACCTTGAGTGTCGGGTTCTATTTCTGATTATCCCGGGAGGTTACGATGAACTGCCATAAGCTTATTGTCACTCTGATCATACTTATCACGATCATCACCTGCGGAGGGATGGCGGGCGTCAGCCTCGCCGCCGAAAACAGGGGTCAAGGGACGCCGGCGGATGCCCTGCCCAAGGATTTGAAGAACGTCAGCGTCAAGGACTACTTCCTGCCGGGAAAGACCAAAGAGGCCGGGGTGGTCCAGACGGCCATGGGCCATGTGGTCGTGGCCCGCGGTAATCTCAGCCAGGCCTATTTTGCGATAAACGGCGACAAACTCTACGAGCAGGACATCGTCTTTACGTTGAAAGCCTCCAAATGCCGCATCAAGCTCCTTAACAACGACGTCATCACCCTCGGGGCTAATACCCGTATAACTGTCAAGGAGGTGTCGGGAGACAAAAACGCATCAGAGAAGAAAACCAACCTGTCTATGGCCCGGGGTCAGGCCATGTTCTACGCCATCCGCACCCTCAGCCAAAAGGGCGCAGCCATGACCGTGGAAAGCCCGACTTCCGTTGCCGGCGTCCGGGGGACGAAATTCGGCATGGAGGTCACCATAGAAGGCGAAAAGACCATCGGAGCGCTTCCCCTCCTTCTTGCCGACGCCTCTGACGATTGGGGACGCCACCTCATTTTGGCCCAGGCGAACCCGCCGCCGCCAAGTATCACGACGACAGTCCACGGCTTTGACGGCACGGTGACTGTCACCTCAACCGTTGACGGCAGGACGCAGAGCGTAGGGGCGGGACAGACTGTATCGGCCTCTCCCCAGGGGATTGGAGCCGTCATGCCGACTCCTCCCCAGATCTCCCAGCGCTTCCAGTCCGCAACAAACGTACCGCCACCGGGTGGCGGTGGCGGCGACAGCCAAAGCAGCGGCAGTAGCTCAGGTACGGGGAGCGGCAACGCCCCGAGTGCGACGGCAACCATTGGCGGCACGGGGACTCCGACGACCAATAC
>JALNVY010000134.1 GCA_023231165.1 Syntrophales bacterium
CCGGAACCGCATTTTACCTGTTGTCTATTGGTTTGGCTGTTGGGGCGCTGTTTAATTTGTATCATGACCATAAACCGGAGACTACCATTTGGGGAATTGTCATCGCCACTATATCAATCTCAGTTATGTGGATACTGATTCGTTACAAAGTGAAGGTGGGGAGGCAGCTTCATTCCGAGGCCATTCTTGCCGATGCAAATTGCAGTCGGGTCTGCCTTTGGCTATCCTGTGCATTGTTGCTTGCCAGCGCAGGATATGAACTTACAGGCATCGGAGGTATTGATGCTGCCGGAGCCATTATGATTGCCATATTTTCATTTCGTGAGGGCCGGGAGTCCTTTGAGAAGGCCAGGGGTGAGACCTGTCATTGCGATAGATGTGGAAAATGAAAGATGATCATAAAGATGAAATGGGGAAGCTATGATTGAAATTCATTCAGATTCCCAGGGGAGCAATGAATTCAAAGATTACGATCTTGTATGCTATTGTTTTGGATATACGAGGAAAGACATCGAAAAAGATTCTGCTGAATTGCGTTTGTAATGAAGCGAATCATCGGATATGTTGTTCTGCAAATACGGATCTTCTATCTGTCTTCATCTATAGATTAATAATGCCCATACGGTGGCTATTGGTCTTGTTTGATTAAAAAGATCAATAACGTAATCTTTACCCTTACACGCGCTACATTATCTGTTGTACTCATATGTATGGATGGAATGAGATGAGCAGTAAAGGGAGAAGCAGAATCCTTATCATTGCCGGACCAAAGGAAGACTACGTTTGCCGAGGAGTTTCTGCCTAACGAGGCCGACTGCCCTATTTTTGTTAACGCGGACTTGATTGCCCCTTGGTTCTCCCCCTTTGACCCGGAACGGGTCGCAATTAAGGCCGGACGGCTAATGTTGGAGGAAATATTTGACCATATTAGCCGGGGAGAAAGCTTTGCCTTTGAAACAACCCTGAATGGCCAGAGCTATGCTCGGCACATTACCGAACCTGATTAAGAAGGGGTGAATCAATGAGTGCGAAGAAAATTATTGTCCCTGATCAAAAAAGGGATCGCGATCCTGATTTTGTCAATGCAGAGATTGCACTAAAACGAGCGGCCCAAAAAGCACGACTACGAGCCTTACAGGCAGGTATCGGAGTCATTGTTGTTCAGGACGGTCGGATCATTGAGGAACGACCGGATAAGGCCATTTGAGCTTGTTAAATAACATGATGTTATAGTGGGCGTCGCCTCAACTTGGCATCTTGGTAGATCTATTTTTTGTCATTGCATAGATCCACAACAACAAATACAAGTCCTCACATAGATAAATTTGGCGAGCCAATGAATTCCATTGGAAAGCGCGCATACACCTGAAAGCCAATTTTTCCCTTTTGGAGTAGATCCGCTCCTTCCTTGAAATGTTTGCTTGATATTTCTTTTTTATCATGCAAGATTACAAGCAGTTATCTCTATTTCTAATGCTGCTCAAAAGCAAATTACTTTGTCGAGAGAGTTGCGCCTCCTTTGGCTAACGTTAAATGTACAGCTATGTAATGAGAGGGGTGGCAGTGAGGAATTGAGCTAGATAGAAAACAGATTACAGCATATCCAAACAGTGCAAATACTTATCATCATCCTGGCTGACTGGAACAGATCACCGAAAACGATTTTTAAGCTGTAAAATATCCAGCCTGATTGTTCGGGGTTAGGGCGTCAGTTCAAATGTTGATGACGACACTCTCTGCCAGCACTGACCTGACCCGTAGGAAGTCGTCCGCAATAGCGTAATCCTATCTTTGTTGCTTTTGCCTAATCTCCTAAAAGGAAAATTCCAAGCCCGCGGTGCCTCCGTGAAAAAGCACGTGGGACCCGGAATTCACGCCGAGCACAGACACAGTGGTTGGAGAACTTGTAGAATAGGTCTCCTGTATCTGTCCGGGCGCCAAAGCGACGCCTGCGAGCCAGAGCACCTCA
The DNA here is from genome assembly GCA_023231165.1 of Syntrophales bacterium. Taxonomy (GTDB): domain Bacteria; phylum Desulfobacterota; class Syntrophia; order Syntrophales; family UBA8958; genus UBA8958. The sequence goes on from JALNVY010000134.1 coordinate 1,970, forward strand.
TAGCCAAGCTTTATCGTAATCCTACTGGTAACTTGATATTTGCATTGCAAGCCGGCTTCGCTAACGAAGGCGGGATGGTCGGTCGAAGCGCCCGCGTTGTACATGACCTTTGCGATGCTCACCTCCGTTGACACTGATGCATGGTTCCAATACCCCCCGACCTTTATCAGTCCGTTGAGGGAAAAGCGGCCACGCTCTAATAATTTCCCTTCCACACCGATCTGGAAACCATAGAGATTGTTTGTAGCACTTGTATTCCAGAAGGGGGGATATTCCGGAGCCGGGATGCCGGTCGTAATCTGCGCGACATCGTAAAGAGTGGACTCCGGATCGGTGTTCTTCCATGTGGGTTTAAAACGATCCGCGGGCGGGATATTGCCTTGAAGGTTTTCATGCAGCTGGAGCCAACGAAATCCGGCGAGTATAATTATCCGGTTGGAGAATTTCTTCTGCACGTTGATTTCCGCATTGTAAAGTTCCGTGGAGTAGTCCCATGTCATTGACTGGTATGCAAAATCCTGAGTCTGAAAAAAGCCTCCGGGAGACCGCATTACCAGCCAGTTTAGCGGATCATCCGGCCCAATGGTCTGGGTGGAGTTCCAGTTGCCGATGTGAAAAAAAGCTACTGATAGATCGTGGCTGGCATCGACATGGTAAGCCGCGCCCAGCCTGAATCCGGGAGCAAAACCCTGCTTAAGATCGGTGCTGTTAAGAGCCGGAGCGCCAGGTGTGGCCGGAACGTCTGGGAAGAAACGTGCGGTGCCCGGTACTCGTTCAACAAGCTGAAAATTGGCCGTACCGACACGTTCAAAGACGAGCGCTTCCACAGAAACGGTCCATCGCGAAGGTTTGGACGACCGGGAGGGATCCGTATCTTTCCCCTGCTGGTTTACTTGCTGCTGAGTGCCTATAAGTGCTCCTCCAAGAGCACCCGCTTGTGTATCAGCTCCGCTGATAGTGGCAGCATAGGAAAACAAAGGCAGAAATAAAATACTAATTAAGACGGACAATATTATCTTTTTCATTAATAAAAATAGCACTCCTTTGCAATATATCCTATCAAAGAGGGATAGGAAAGCAAACGCCCCTTTCGCATTGACCTGCGGACAGCGTCCGTGTAATCGAAACGTACAGATTGTTGGATTATAGCTAGTTTTATTGAAAATGAATATTGAAATGTTTTCAGTCAGAAATTAAGATGATTTCTTACAGGGACCAGCTTTATTCCAAATACAAATCGATAACCACCGGATGCTGAGGGATTATTGAATCCCGGTCGAAACATGCGACTTTTGACGCATTGTTCATGCTCGCCCTGACTTTATTGAATCCTTCCCAACCGGCGGGTTCTCAGGATAGCGATGGCGCTCAGGAAACCTATCCCGGACAGAATCAAAATGATCCCGGCGGTCTCCCGTAAGGACGGGATTTCGCCAAGCTGGAGGGCAGCGGCGACGATGGCAATCACTGGTGTAGCGAGGGTGCCCATCGTCGCCATCCCCGCCGGAACCCTTTCCAGGATGTAAAACCAGAGCAGGAAGGCGATGATGCTCACAAAAATGACATTATAGGACAAAGCGACAATGAATACCGGGGTCCACTGAATGGGAGGCGCCGGCAGGATAAGAGAAATAATTATCAGTGGTACCGCACCATATATCATCTGCCAGGTCGTGACCGAGAGGAGGTCGAACTCCCGACTTCGCCTCATGATCCGGGTGACGATGGCGCTTCCCGCCCAGGATACTCCCGCGAGGACCGCAAAGATGCTTGACCAGAGCTTAACCCCGACGGCATGAAAATCCACCATCAGCCCCAGACCTGTGAAGGCAAGGATTACGGCCAGCCAGTCCAGCCCCCTCATTTTTTCGCCCAGTATAGGCCAGGCAAGGAGAATAACCCAGAACGGCATGGTGTACAGGAGGATGGCCGTCTTCCCCGCCCCGCCGTTGACCAGGGCCCACACGGGAAGGCCGAGCCCAAAGGTAGTGGAAAGCAATCCCAAAAGCACGGTCCACTTCACCTGCCGTGGGCGGACGGGCTTTTTTGACCAGAGCAGAATGATGAATAGGAAGGCAGCAGCCAGAGCTACCCGGATGGCCGCAAATACGAAGGGATCGCAGAAGCGGAGCCCTTCCTTCATAACCACCCAGTTATAACCCCAGATCACGCTCAAGAAGGCGAGGGCAAGAAAAGGTTTCCCGCTACTGGTTGCTGCTGTTGTCTTGGCACTCATGAACGGTGAGCCTAAAAGATTGAACCCGTGCTGTCAAGATAATCCACAACGTTTATTTGTCAGTAAGTTTGTAAGGATAGGTGTCGGCTGGATCGTAAGGATCGGGGGCGTATTCAAGGACCTGGGCATAGGTCCGGGAGCGGACGGCATGCGCGACACCGGGAGCGATACGGACGCGATCCCCGGTCTTGAGGAGCGCCATGGTCTTCTCGCCGGTTTGCGGATCTTCGAGGAGGAGTTCGACCTCGCCGGAGATCACATATAAGCGGTCCGTTTTCTTTAGATGATAGTGATGCCCCCGGTCAACGCCGGTCCGGGGGGAGTCAATGTCCCAGTAAACGATCTGCCGGAAGGAATCGTCTTCGCGGTTGATGATCTGGGCCATCTCACCCTTGTCGGAGTATATCCTTCTTTCGGCCTCATCCGGGCCGCCAATCGGCAGGGATTCGATAATAACTTTTTCGCCAATCATTTCATACACCCAGATAGGCCCGTTTGACCCCCTCATCGTTGCGGAGATTTTCCGCCGTATCGGCCATGACGATGCGGCCGGTCTCCATGACATAGCCGCGATGGGCCACCTTCAGGGCCATATTGGCGTTTTGTTCCACGAGAAAGATCGTCGTCCCGTTTTCCCGGTTGATCCTCCGGATGATATCGAAGATCAGGCGGACATAGATGGGGGCCAGACCCAGGGATGGCTCGTCAAGGAGGAGCAGGCGGGGGCGGGCCATAAGGGCCCGGGAGATGGCCAGCATCTGCTGTTCCCCGCCGCTGAGGGTTCCCCCCTGCTGGTTCCTTCGCTCCGAGAGAATGGGGAAGAGTTCGAAGATATGAGCCATATCCTTTTTGACGCCGTCTCTATCTTTTCTCAGGAAGGCCCCCATATCGAGATTCTCCGTGACCGTCAGCCAGGGAAATATCCGGCGGCCCTCGGGTACTTGAGATATGCCCAGGGCCACGATTCCATTGGGACTCATACCTGCGAGGCTCTTATCCATAAAGCGGATTTCTCCGGAACGGGGCGGAACGATGCCGGAGATGGACATGAGAGTCGTAGATTTTCCGGCCCCGTTGGCGCCGATAAGGGTAATAATCTCCCCCTCGCCCACCTGAAGATTGATGTCCTTCAGGGCCTGGATGTTGCCGTAATAGGTCTGGACATTGATCAGTTCAAGAACATTCGTCATTGTCTTCCTCGCCCAGGTAAGCCTTGATCACTTTGGGATTCGCCAGAATTTCCACCGCTGTTCCCGTCGCGATCATCTTTCCATAGTCCAGCACATAGATGCGGCTGGAGATGCTCATCACAATGCGCATGTCGTGCTCGATCATGAGGACGGCAATATTATCTTCATTGCAGATACGGCGAATCAGTTCCTCAAGGGCGTCCGTCTCCCGGGGATTCATTCCCGCCGCCGGTTCATCGAGAAGGAGCAGGAAGGGCGACGTGGCCATCGCCCGGGCGATCTCCAGACGCCGCTGGGCCCCGTAGGGAAGATTCTTGGCCAGTTCATTTACTTCCCCGGCCAGACCCATTTTCTCCAGGATGGCGTAACTCTTGTCGACAATGTCTTTTTCCTCCCGGCGTGTCGTCCCATCACGGAGGATCGCTCCGAGGACACCTGCCCGGGAACGGCAGTGCCGGCCGATCATGACGTTCTCCAATACCGTCATTTCCGGAAAGAGGCGAATGTTCTGAAAGGTCCTCGCCATGCCCTGCGCCGTCACCCGGTGGGTCTTCATGCCGCTGATCCGCCGCTGTTTCTTTCCCGGCGGCGTCACGAACACATCTCCCCCCGTCGGCTTGTAGATGCCTGTTATACAATTGAAAAAGGTCGTTTTCCCCGCGCCGTTGGGGCCGATCAGGGCTACGATCTCGCCGGGGAGGACCTGAAGCCTGACCTTGTCGAGAGCCCGGAGGCCGCCAAAGTCCATAGTCAGCTCTTTCACGTCCAGAAGGGGCTCCATCACTGCTGGCTGCCCTCCTTTACGGCCGTTTTCTTGAATTCATAAATCCGGCGGACGCCGACAATGATTCCCTGGGGACGGAAGATCATCATGACCACCATAATCATGCCGAACAGGAGCATCCGGTATTCACTGAAGGCTCGCAGATATTCGGGCAGGAGGATGAGAATGAAGGCGCCGATGATCACCCCCACGATGGAACCCATTCCTCCCAGGACAACTATGGAGAGGATCATGGCCGACTCCAGGAAAGTAAAACTCGCAGGGTTGACGAAGGTCGTCTTGGCGGCAAAGACCACCCCGGCCAGCCCCGCCCAGGTGGAACCGAGGGCGAAGGCCGTCAGTTTGGCCATTGTGGGATCTACCCCCATCGCCTCACAGGCGACTTCATCTTCCCTGAGGGCTACCCAGGCCCGGCCGATGCGGGAGTTCTGGAGGCGGTTGACCACAAAGATCGTAAACAGACAAAGGGCGATCATCAGAAAATAGATATAGATCGTCCCTTGATGGAGGTCCATCTCCATGCCGAAGAGGCCCGGACGGGGGATGCCGGCGATGCCGCTCGGGCCAAAAGAGAACCCATTCCAGTTTTCCAGGACCAGGCGGGTGATCTCGGCAAAA
>JALNVY010000135.1 GCA_023231165.1 Syntrophales bacterium
GGGGTTCCCGAGACGATGGCTTGGGCCTCCTCATCAGTCCTGGGACGGACATTTTGCCGCCACGGATTATTGAAAGACCGGCAACCGCCACCGGACTGAAGTTCCTGGCGGTAAAAATCGGCTAATGGGTGCGTTCCCATGAGTTTGCAGATATACCTTGCCCCCGTCCATTCCAGTTCCGGGCAGTTCTTGTCCTGCTCGTGAGGATGGAGGGCCACGCCAAAGGCACAGGTATTGCGTATACAGCAATAGCCGCAACCGACGCATGGCACCTCTTCTACCGGATCTCTTAACATGATAAATTACCGATTCTTTTCATGATGAGCCGCCACTGGATATTATTGTAAAAGGATTGGTGACTCGGCAAGGGCTGTCGGAAAAGGTATAATCAATCTTATAGACAAGGGACAACTGTTTGCGGTAAGTGAAACTGAAGACGTAAAGTATTTTGTTCCATACCTTTGCGTGGAAAGGACGGGCGGTGTAAGCTTGTGTCATGACCATGCATCTTAATGACAGCCCCGCCCATAGTCAAGGCGAAAAAACCTTTGATTCGCCGCTTGGGAACCATTTTTCTGCAGTTATGCCAAGCTCTTTCTTTAGCAAAAGGCGAACATAAGTGGTTAAGCTAATGACTTTGAATGGAATTTATTGGTAGTCTGTTGATATGGTGATGAAACTTTTCCGAAAATTACGTGCAGGCAGACATCCGGACCTCGATCATGACGCCGGCCGTTACTGGTCCATGAGTGACATTAACGAACGGATAAGGGACCAGTCCCACTGGTACGGAGAGGGACGCTGGGAGAAGGAAAGATGGCTGGCCTATGGCGATTTTTTCTTTGACCTGGCCGGGAAGCGCCTGCGGCAGGCGGTGGGACCGGACTGGCGGGAGGGTTTAAAAACGAAAACGGCCCTGGACTGGGGCTGCGGGGGTGGGGCAATCGCCAGACTGCTCTGTGAGCATTTTGCCTCCGTTTATGGCATGGATATCTCGGCGGCGACGCTGTACGAGTGCCGGAAACGGATGGCTGATTTGGCGGCGCATCAGGCAGATAAGGGGCGGGCGGAGGTGGGTAATTTCACTGCCTTCCATTTCCCATCTGAGTATCCGGAGGCCGTTCTGGACCTAATTACGCCGGGTACGGTTGATTTCATCGTTTCTGTCGGCGTCTTCAAACACTTTCCCTCCCAAGCCTATACCCTCAGGGTTCTTCAGATAATGGAAAAGCTGCTGAAAAAAGAAGGGTTCCTTTTTATTCAGATCCGTTATTTCGATGGGGAGGAGAAGTATCGTCCCAAAGAAGAGGACTACGCCCGCAACGTAATCACCATGACCTCCTTTACTGCGGACGTCTTCGCGGCACAGCTTGCCGCTGCCGGTCTGGCCCTTCTGCACCGGGAAAGGGATATTGACGGCGAGGATGAAAAGCACGAATATTATTTCCTGGGCAAGGGGATATAATAGCTAAAAGATGAAGAACTCGTCCACCATGCGCGTTGGCATTGTCCATACCGCCGGCTCTCCCTGCGGATGTGCGGAAGCGGTTGCGGGGGGACTCAAGGCGCTGGGTCACGAGATGTTTATCGTTGATTCGGAAGATATCCTGTTGCGGGCTGAGGAACTGGCGGCAACCTGCGACCTGATCATCGATCACACCGATACCTTTTTAGGCTGGGGGGCCTTGCGGCCTTTCGTCCGGTGGGAGTTGGAGAAGTGCGGAGCCCGCGTTGTCGGCTCACCCGCACAGGCCTGTTTCCTTGCCGACGACAAGATCGACGCCAAAAGAAGCCTCAATGTCGCCGGCGTACCCACTCCGCCCGGCGCCGCCGTTACGGAGGCGACTGCTGAGCTTCCCCCCTGGCTACGGCCTCCCCTGATCCTGAAACCGGCCTGTGAGCACATGAGTCGGGGTGTAACGCTGGCAGAGACTTTGGAAGAAGCGCGGGTGGCTATCGGCGCCCTGCTTGAGAGTTATCGCCAACCGATCCTCGTGGAGACATTTATCCCCGGGCGGGAATTAGCCGTTTCCGTCCTTGACTCTCCGGAAGGGTTGGTGGTTTTGCCCATCCTGGAATGGCTTCCTGGCGGTGCGGAGTATCGAATCCTGACGGAGTCATTCAAACTTCAGGAAACCAGGGCGGTAAGGGAGGATGCGCACCGGATCATTCTCTCCCCTGCCCGCCAACAGGAACTGGAGTCCTTGTCGCGCAAGGCCTTCCGGACCTTGGGACTGAAGGATTATGGCCGGTTTGACGTCCGCCTCTCGCCGGATGAGAAATTCTATTTTCTGGAAGCTAATACAACGCCCAGCCTTGAGACCGGCGAGGCCCTTGCCCTCTCTGCCCGGTGGGCGGGAGTGGACTATGTCCATCTGGTCGAAAGGTTGCTTGAGATCGCACAGCACCGCTATGGTGTTGATCTCAGAACCAATAAAACGGTGATTGCCAATTATTGATGCCATCACAAAACAGTTGTCATTTCAGCGTGGAAGGAACAGTGGTCGATGCTGATTCAGTTGCCCTCGGGTTTAGTAGAGTTGTTGATTCCCCAGGCGGTCCACATGCCGCCGCCGTCAAGTATTGAACTGGCCGGACTTCTCGATGTCCAGCCCGGCGAGTCGGTTCTCGATCTCGGCTGTGGGTCCGGCCTGCTCTCCATAGCGGCGGCAAAACTTGGAGCCCGGCAGGTCATTGCCACGGATGTGGACCCGTCAGCCCTGGCGGCAGCGCGCCACAATGCCCGCATCAACGGGCTCGAAAGCCGGATCGAACTGCGGGAAGGCTCCTGGTTTGAAGCGGTGGGGGAGGAAGATCGCTTCGATGTAATTGTGGGCACTCCGCCCCAAACACCGGGACCTATGCCCGGCGGTTCCCGCTATGGGGGCTGGGATGGCACGGACCACCTGATCTCCGTCATTGCCGGCGCCCCCGCCCATCTGAGCCCGGTGCGGGGAAGGCTCTGGCTGCTGGCCATTAGCCTTGCCAATCCGGCGCGGCTGCGCCAGGAACTGGCAAGTAATTTTGCCGATGTGCGTCTTATTCACGAAACGATTCGGGAATTTACGTCCGATGAGTACGAGTCCAGGCAAGAGGGCCTTATGGACCATCTGCTTTCCCTTCGTAAGAAGAAGATGGCGGATTTCGTAGATCAGGAAGAGGGGGGGTATGTTTTTAGAAACCTCTTCCTCCGGAGCGCCCGTTCCTGGACAAAATGAAGTATCTTATTGTAAATGCAGACGATTATGGCGCAGATGTCTGTCGCAATCAGGGGATTGCCAAGGCGGTCGCCGCCGGCGTCGTGACCAGTATCAGCGTCCTGGTCAATGGACTGGCCTTCGACGATGCCCTGGCCCGCCTTCCCGCCTGGCAGGGCCGGGGCGTTTCGGTAGGCCTCCATGTGAATCTTTCGGAAGGGTACCCTGTCTGTAAAGGACTCGCTGTCCTCCCTGATGAACATGGCTGTTTCCGAGGTAAGTCGTCCACACATAAACTATTGATGCAAAAGGGAAATCAAGAATTAGAGCGGGAAGTCGCCCAGGAGATCGAGGCCCAAATCGGGCTTTTGGAATCGAAAGGCATCAAAATCATCCATCTGGATGGACACCAGCATGTTCATGTTTTTCCGGTGGTGATCGGCGCCGCTGTCCGGGCGGCGCGAAGGCATGGCATTACCTGGCTCCGTATTCCTGAAGAGACGGCAACCGTGGCTATAATCTCTGATGATTCTTCATGTCCGGATCATTTGCCGGACCGTGGCAAAGCAAATTATGATCATGTGGAAGTCCTTCGCCGGGAAGCTGATATATTCAGCCGTCTGGCGGCCGCGGCCCGTCCGTTCCTGAAGGGCTCCGGTATCAGGACAACGGATCATTTCCGGGGGTTATACCTTAAGAGCAGACTGTCCTTCCCGCGCCTTGAGGAGCTCCTGAACGATCTGCCCGCCGGGATTACCGAATTGATGGTGCATCCGGGGCGTGCCCCCGCAGGACCTGGTCAGGGGCCTTTTGCCACCTTCTCAAATATGGACCGGGAAGGTGAATTAGACGTTCTCCTCGATCCAATACTTCTTAACATATTGAAAGAGAAAGATGTTTTTCTGACACCCTATCCGGAGACCCGGCCATGATGTCGCAACTCCGCATTCTTATTTTGACCCCCACCGCCCTGCCTACGATTACGGGGAATGCCATGACCGCCGAGCGCTGGCGCCAGGGCCTGCTCAGGGAAGGTTGCCAGGTGGAGGTCCTGACGACGCGGGATGCGGAAATCCCGAAAATAGGGCAAGCCGTCGCCCGTTTCCGGCCCGATGTCATGCATGTGCACCATCTTTTCCAATCCGGGACGCTCTTGATGACCCCGCCCCTGGCCGAGCAGCTTCAGGGCATTCCCGTAGTGGCGACTCCCGCCGGTACGGATCTCAACCAAGATCTCCGGGTCGAGGGCAAGATGGGCACCTTGCGGGCAATCTGTGCCCGCGTTGGGGCCATTGTGGTGCAAAATAATTGGTTTGCCCGTCTTATGGGAGATCTTTTCCCCGCCTGCGAACGTCGGATCATCTATGTGCCCAAGTCCTTTTTCTGGCTGGGGGATGAGCCCTGCGCCCTCCGGGAGCAGGCGAAAGTCGGCCCCAATGATTTTCTCTTCTTCCTCCCCGCCGGGGTCCGTCCGGTCAAGGGCAACCTGGAAGGACTGCTTGCCCTCGAAAAAGTCCATCAGCGGCGGCGTCGGATCCGGGTGGTTTTTGCGGGACCGGCCCTGGATCGGGATTACAGTGCCCGGTTTCAGGAGGAGATCCGGCGCCTCCAGTCATTTGCCCGCTGGCTCCCCGCCGTTTCTCTCCCGGCTATGCGGTCGGCTTACCAGGAGGCCGATATCGTTCTCAACACCTCGTTTTCCGAGGGCCTTTCCAATGTCCTCATTGAGGCCATCGCCTCGGGAAAACCGCTTCTGGCAGCAGATATTGAAGGAAACCGCTGGCCAATCCAGGGAAATCTTGGAGACCGTCCCTGCGGACTCCTTTATGATCCTCAAAATATGGATGATTTCATCGCAAAAGCCATCCGCCTTATCGACGACGAAGCTCTTCGTTCCGCCTTGGCGCAGGCCTGCCAGGAGCGCGCCGCTGCCTGGCCTCCTCCGGAAGTGGAAATAAAGGGCCTGATTGCTGCGTATCACCAGGCCATTAATCTGAGGACACCATAGTAATTTATTTGGAGGAAAGATGAAAAATATTCAAAAAAATAAATGGAACGGCAATTTTGGTTGGGTTGCTTTCATCTTGGCAGTGCTGATTCTGTCTGTGCCCGTTTTGCCCCTGGAGGCGGCGGAGGTGAAAAATATTGTCATCCAGAAAGTGGAGAACCGGTTGCTGTTCATCTATGATTTGGAGGGGGAAGAAGACGTAGCGACAGTGTCGGTTTATGTGACCGTTGGCGACAAAACCTACCCGTCTAAAAATCTTCGCCTGGAAGGAGATCTGGGCAAGGTCCGGCCAGGGAGGAACAGGCGCGTTGTCTGGTACGTGTTAAAAGATTTTCCCGGAGGGGTGAATCAACCGGTCAGTGTGGAAATTTCCGCGGGATTGCCAGGCATTATCAATAATATCGGCATGAGTTTTGTACTCCTTCCCCCTGGGTCCGTCGTGATGGGCTCTCCCGCTGACGAGTCCGGACGCAATACGGACGAAATGCAGGCACGGGTGACTATCAGCAGGGCTTTCTATCTACAGACGACTGAGGTTACCCAGAGGCAGTGGAAGCGGGTCATGGGGACTAATCCCTCCCGTTTCAGTGATTGCGGCGAAGATTGTCCCGTAGAACAAGTTTCCTGGCACGATGCCCAGGCATTCATCCGGAAACTCAATGAGTTGGAGGGGACGAATCGCTACCGGCTGCCGACGGAGGCCGAGTGGGAATACGCCGCCCGGGCGGGGACGGCAACAGTCTATTTTTGGGGGAAAGCGCCTGATTGTTCCCGGGCTAATTATGGGAACAGCTTGTGGAGTTCCGAATGCAGCGGCGCCAATCCCGGTAAAACCATGAAGGTTGGTAGTTTTCGCCCCAACACCTGGGGGCTTTATGATATGGCCGGCAATGTCTGGGAATGGGTCGACAATTGGTATGGACCTTATAATTCCAGCCAGATCATGAATCCTGATGTTGCCAGATCAGGGGTCTTTCGGGTACAGCGAGGCGGCGCCTGGGACAGCGACGCCACGGCCTGCCGGACGGCGCTGCGCGTCAAGACCCTCCCCGACGTCAAACTCGGCCACTTGAAATTGAACCCGGGCAATCTCGGTTTCCGCCTTGCCAGGACGGCGGAATAGGAAAATTTTCTTGACAACCAAAAGTTAGTATGCCAAATATTTGCCGACCAATCATAGGGGAGCAGGCATCATGAAAGACGACCGACTCATCTTCCTCATCTTTACCGCTCAGAACAAGTTGCGGACTTACCTGAACAATGCCCTGGTTGCGGCGAACGTACGAGTGACGTTTGTCCAGGCGGGTATCCTTTTCCTTCTCAAACAGAGCAATGGCCGGACTATGTCCGACCTGAGCCAACTTATCGGGGTGGATAATTCAACCCTCACCGGCCTCGTGGACCGCCTGGAAAAGGTGGGTTTCGTTGTCCGTCAGGCCAGTCCCACGGATCGACGCTCCCTGCTCATTCAGGTAACTCCGGAAGGAATCGCCGAAGGGGACAAGGCCAAGATGATCATCAAAAGGGTTAATGAAGAAATCAAGACCGGCTTTTCCCCGGAAGA
>JALNVY010000136.1 GCA_023231165.1 Syntrophales bacterium
CCGCCCTGCCCCGGGGGGCCAAGATCGAGATCGACGCCATCGCCTTTAAAGTTCGCTGTCCGATGGGGTCCTGAAGATTATGCAGGTTTGTTTCAACTGTAGGCAAGGCATTGATATCGCGGGGAAAATAGGTAGAAGAGAGGTTTGCTCCGGCTGTGGAAAAGATCTCCACGTTTGCAGGAACTGCCGCTTCTATGACCCCCAAGCCTACAATGCCTGTCATGAACCCCAGGCGGAAAGGGTCATCGACAAGGACCGGGGTAATTTTTGCGAGTATTTTTCTTTCCGGGAAACGGCGCCGGAGACGGGTCGGCCGACGGCCGAACCTCCGGCGAAAGAAAAGCTGGCGGCACTGTTCAAATAGTGGTTTCCGGCAGGGGCTGAACCCACTTTTTCTTGTCTCCGTCGTAGAACCACTTGTCCGGGAAGCCGCGACGCCTGATGAAGGTGGGGTTCCTTGACCAGGAAATCATATCCTCATAGGCCTGATGAAGTTTCCTGAATATTTCCGAGTTTCCCCCCACATCAGGATGGTGGATCTTGGCCTGCTGGCGGAAGGAGTTCTTGATGAGCTGTTTCAGAGCCGGTGAAAAGAGATCGGATCGTTCGAGGTTCAGGATCAGGAGTGACGTTTTTTTTACTGAAGAAAAGGTGGTAATAATCGGCTTGACCGACGTGAGGGGCTTGTAATTCCGTACCGCCTGCTCCAGGACATGCTGTGACGCCAGGAATCTCTTGTTGGTTCTCCTTTTTTCCGCCCACCACCGCTCACCCAGGATGTCGGCCATGCGGCTGAAATCGTCGGCCGGTTTTTTACCCGGCGAGCGGGGATACAGAAAACTGAATATCTCCGAGGACCCATAGGGCAGAATATCCATCATGATCAGGTTCTCTGAGAAGGAAAAGGTTCCGCAACGGGTATTCAGTACCTCAACGAGACCCATCCGGGCGTCGAGTCTCAAGCGGAGTTTCTGGCGGCATTCTACCGAACAATAGCGGCGTCTTCCGATGTTTTCCGTGGTTCCGCAGGACAGACAGCGGTATTTGATCCGTTTGTGTTCGTGGGGAATGAGGGCGGTTGCTTTGATCATCTGTGCATCATACCATAAGTCAGCGCGTCTTCAACCAGCGAATGATTCTGGTCGTCAGATTGGCGTAGATTTTTTCCGGGGAAACACCGGCGGAGGCGGGGAGAGCGAGAGAGTGATTGCCCCCTTCAATGATGGAAAGATCCCACGGCGAGGATATCCGCTTCAAAACCATCTTGAGCTGCGACATATCACAGAGGGAATCCCTCGTACCTGCAAAAAATAGCATTGGAATACTGATCCGGTATAGGTGGGCGTCTCGGAGTTGCTCCGGATGTCCCGGCGGATGAAGGGGGTAGCCGAGGAAGACAAGCCCGCTTACCTTGAGGCGGCCGGCGGCGACCAGTTGTGAAGCCACGCGGCCGCCCAGGGATTTCCCGACGGCGACGAAGCTCTCAAGCTCGAAACCGTCTTTACCCTGGAGGTATTCTAAGACCTTGATCCAGGTCTGTTCCAGTATTTCCTGCCTGTCCGGGGCTTTATGACCCTTTTCCTTGTAAGGGAAGTTGAAACGGGCGGTGATGTAACCCGCTTCAGCAAGCCCCTCGGCAATCGCGATCAGCAAGGGATGATCCTTATCGTTTCCCGCTCCGTGGGCAATGATTACCCCGGTCTTTTGTCGGGCCGTATCCCCCGGCGGGAGAGAAATAGCAATGGATATCAAGTCCTTGTCGTTAACACTAAGGAATGTCTTCTGGTTCATGATCGCTCGTCCGGTTGTTTTATGGTTGCCCTGGCTTATGCCCCAAGCATTGCCGACTGTCAACAGGAAAGCTATATTGAAATGAAAATATGTGATAGACTATTTTCAAGGTAAGCGTTTTGGAAAAGGGGGGCCCAATAATATGTTCCCAGATTGCTTCATGGGACGTGGGAATTGCTACTTTAGATATTTCTTGACACCCTGGAACGATCCTTATATTTAGTATGCTAACTATAAGGAAGTGAACCATGGCAAAAAGAGCGTATGAAGACTGCATCCTGTTTCTTCTTTCCAAAGCCTTTCAAAAAGCCCATGGAAAATTCAAGAAACGTTTTCAGGCGTATGGGCTGACGCCGGTGCAGGGCCTGGTGCTCACGGCGGTTTCTGAAGAAGAAGGATCGTCGGCGGGCGAGATCGGAAAGCTGCTGGTTCTTGATCAGGCCACCCTTTCCGGCATCCTGGAACGCCTCGCCGAGGCGGGATGGATTATCAAGGAAATTGCGGAGGAGGATAAGCGGTACCTGCGCATTTACCTTACTCCCAGAGCCAGGGAGTTGACCGGCGCCATCATCAGGGAGCGGGATGAAGCCAACGAGGAAATCATGGGCGGCCTCCGGATTGAAGAAAGGCTGCTCCTGAAGCGGATGCTGACGGATCTGCAGCGGTAAAATTTTTTGGTTTAATGCTTAGCATACGAAACATAGGAGGGGTTATGAGCAAGGAAGACATCAGAAGTTACGCCATGAGTTTAGGGGCCGATGCGGTGGGGTTTGCTGCGATTGAGGATTATCAGTCAAAAAAATCACCAGACCCCAAGACCATCCTGCCGACGGTAAAATCACTGGTCGTGATCGCCTACCGGGAACTCGACGGTTCCGTGGAAAGCCCCAATAGCCGGACCTGCATGTCCGGACGGATGGCCATTATGGATATTTCCCAAAAAAACATCTATCTTACGGGACGTTACGTGGAGGACAAGTATCACGCCAAAACGGCGCCGGTGCTCCTGTCCTATCCCCTCGACATGGGACCAGGGGTCATGGGGCTGATCGGGGACATATCGCTCCGCCATGCCGCCGTCGCCGCCGGCCTGGGGGTATTCGGCCGGAACAACCTCGTCCTCCATCCCCGCTTCGGAAGCCGGATTCTCTTCACGGCCCTCCTGACCGATCTGGCCCTTCCCTCCGATCCCCCGGTCACGGAGGAGCTGTGCAACGACTGCGGCCTCTGCGTTGATAACTGTCCCGCCAAGGCCCTGGAGGTGGAAGGTCAAACCGATGCCCTGAAGTGCCTGCGCAATTCCCAGCCCTGGGGCATCGGCAGCGCCATCGGTTTTGTCATGAAATTCACCAAGGCCCCGCCGGAAAAGCAGAAGGAGATGCTCATGGACCCCCAGTTCCTGAAACTATACCAGGCCTCGTTTATCGGTTTCCAGTACGACTGCTTCAACTGTCTGGCCGGTTGCCCCGCCGGGAGCCGGAGGTGAACAACCGACATTTTAATAATTTCTTTCAGAAGGGGACTTTGTTCATCAAAACCCAATAAAATCCTATTTCGGCAACGGCTTCGGAAAAGTTGTCGAATTCGACGGGCTTCACGATATAGCTGTTGACCCCGAGATCGTAACTCCTGATGCGATCCCGATGCTCGTTGGAGGAGGTCAGAACCACGACGGGCAATGTCCTGGTCCGCTCATCCGCCCGGAGGCTGCGCAGCACGTCGAGGCCGTCCACTTTGGGAAGCTTGAGGTCGAGGAGAACCACTTTCGGCCGGTCGCAGACATCCAGTCCCGCATAAGCCCCGGTACCGAAAAAATAATCGAGCGCCTCCTGCCCGTCTTTGAGCACCTTGACGCGGTTGGCAAGCCCGTGGGTTTGAAGGGCGTCGAGGGTCAGCTCCGCGTCATTTGGGTTGTCCTCCACCAGGATGATATCCACAACATGTTCGAGCATTTTCCTCTCCTTTCGTACGGTTTTCGTTTTGATAGATCATGCCGATCCAGGCGCCCTCTATCATAGGCTTCCTTCGTCTTTGCGCGGGAGAGTGAAATGAAATGTCGCTCCTCGATCGATTTCCCCTTCGCCCCAGACCCGGCCTCCGTGGCGGTGGACGACACGCTGGACAATGGCCAGTCCCACACCCGTCCCTTCATATTCATCTGTACCGTGGAGCCTCTGAAAGACTCCGAAGAGCTTTTCATGATGGCGCATATCGAAACCGGCCCCGTTATCCTTCACGAAGTACCGGGTCTCCCTTCCCTCATCCCGACCGCCGACCTCAATGACCGCCGTGGTCCTGGCGTTCGTGAATTTCACAGCATTGGACAGGAGGTTCACCAGGACCTGCCTGACCGACGCCCGGTCGCCGAACGCCGGGGGAAGGCCGTTGCTCCGCAGTTCCAGTTGTCGGCCGGGGTTAATGACGCACTGTTCATGCCATGCTTCCTTCAAGAGCGCTTCCATATCCAGGACCGAGAAGGCCATGGTTCTCCGGCCCAGGCCGGAAAAGGTGAGCAGGTCGTCGATCAACTGGTTCATATTCCTGACATTGTCCCGGACAATCCGGATTTTACGCTGGGCATCCCCATCGAAATTTTTCTCATGGAGCCTCGCCAGCAGCGCCGAGAAACCGTCGATGGCGCGCAGGGGCGCCCGCAGATCGTGGGCGACGGTGTAGCTGAAATCCTCCAGCTCCTTGTTGGCCGCCTCCAGTTCCGTTGTCCTTTCCTTAAGGGCTTCTTCGGCCTTCTTGCGCTCCGATATATCCTTGAAATAAACGGAAAGACCGTTTTCGGACGGATAGGCGTGAACTTCCGCCCAGCGGTCCACGACCAGGGAGTGCACGTCAAATTCGACGGAGGTCCCCTCGGAGAGGGCTTTACGATACTGCTCTTCGAATACGGAGCCAAGGCCCGCGGGAAAGATGTCCCACCAGTTCCGCCCCAGGAACTCTTCCCGCTTTTTGCCGAAATAGATCAGGGCATGATCGTTGATCTCGGTCACCCACCAATCCCGATCGAGGGCATAATAGCAATCGGTGATGCTGGAGAGAATCCATGAGATCCGCTGTTCCGATCGGGAGAGTTCCCGAGTCCTTTCCGTCACGCGGTCTTCAAGTTCGTCATGGGCCTTTTGCAGCGCTTCCCCGGCCTTTTCCTTTTCCGCAATCTCCTGCCCGAGGCTGGCATAGGACCGGGCCAGCTTTGCCGTCATCTCGTTGAACGCCGCGGACAGCGCAGCGATTTCATCTTTGCCTTTTATGGGCAGCCGGTGGTTCAGATCCCCCCCGGCGATGACCTCCGTGCCTTTCGTAAGCGTCCGGAGGGTGATGTTAATCGTCCGGCTCAGAAAGTAGGAGATGGCGCCGGCGATCAACATGGAGAGAAGGATCACTGTCAGGATCAGCCAAAAAGACCAGGTTTGCACCTTGCTGATCTCATCATAGCTGGCCCGGGTCAGCACATAGGCGTCACTGATCATAATCTGGGAGCGGGCTCTGAGCTGCGCCACATTTCTCTCATTACTCTCATCCAGGAGGGTACTCGCAACGGCGGCGGCTCGATTCTTTTTCCGGTTGTTCTCGATGATCTGCCTGAAAAACTGGCCGGCATCATCGTGGTTTTCCTTGATCCGCTTCAGGATGGCCTTCTTGTCCTCCCTTGCGAATTCAGCCTTGTTGATGAGTTCCCCGAGGGATGCATGCTTGCGTTCCCATTGCTGCCTCGCCCGTTCGGAGGGGTTTGCCACATAATCGTAAGTGATCGTATTCATATCCGAGACGCCGATGACGATCCGATCGGCGAATACACCTTTCGCTATGGACTCGTCGATCCGGTGCGACGTGATATTAAGGACGAGGATAATGACTAGGGAGAAACCCACCAGGGAAAGGATGTTGATGGCAAGTTTGGTTCTGATGGTCATGGAATCCTCTAGTGGATGATGCCGACGGCCTCGGGCTTTATCTTTTTGAGGCTTTCCCAGTGAATGACGGCAAGGTAATTCGGAACCTCCGTCTTCAACCGCTTGTGGCGGATGGACCATTTTGCCTCATCCTCCATCAAGGTCAGAAGGTCCTGATCGAGTCTGACCCGGAAGTCGCAACGCGGCCAGAGGGATTGAACGGCGGCCAGATCGTATCCCCGGCGCTTGGCCAGAATCTCCTGAGCCTCCAGGGTATGGGAGGCGGCAAACTTTTCCGCCTCGATCAGGGCCCTGAGCAGGTGTTCCACTGTCCGGGGGCGCTCTCTGACGAAGTCTTCCCGGGTTATCAGCATCAGGTAATAGGCCTGCCCGCTCTGTCCGGACCAGTGGACGGCGTTCGCTCCGAGGTGTTCCTTGATTTGCCCCACCATAGGCTCCCAGGCCATCGCGGCGTCCACGGCTCCGGAAGACAGGGCGGGAGGTATTCGGGGAGGCGGGAGGTCCACAAACGTGACACCGGCGGCGGGAATTCCCTGATGGGCGATGAAAGTCTCCAGGAAAAAATCCCCGCTGGAATTGCGGGTAACGGCAATCCGTTTGCCCTTGAGATGGGCCGGTTCGGTAATCCCGCGATCTCTTCGGGCGATGACCTCGTGCAGCTCCGGCCGGGAGATCGATGCCAAGAGCCGAATATCCAGATGGCGGGAATGTTTGGTGACAGCCACGAATTCCGTTGCCGTTGCCGCGTCAAGCTTGTTTTTCAGCAGGTCGTCCACGGCTTCCACGCCCGTCTCATACGCAACCAGTTTGAGTTCCAGGCCCTGGTCCCTGAACAGGCCGCGCGCCGCGGCGATGTCGAAAAGGGCCGTGGACATCACATTTGCCACACCGACGGTGATTTCTTCGCTGGGTCCATCATATTTCTTCTCCCGGCCCGCGGGCCACAGGAAGAAAGCAAGGGCGCAGACGGCAATGAAGATCAGAGCAACGGAGGTCGGTCGCGATTTCGTCATATTTTTCCATCC
>JALNVY010000137.1 GCA_023231165.1 Syntrophales bacterium
CAGGGCATCGAGGATTCCCTTGACCTCCACTTCAATCAGACCTTGGCAGGCGGCGACTTCCGGGGTGATCCGGAAAAGGTCCGCTTTATGGTGGATCACGGTCTGGAGGGACTCCAGTGGCTTGAGAAATTAGGCGTCGTATTTGAACCGAAGGTTTATACCGTTGTCGGCGCGCTCTGGCCGCGCAGCCATGACCCGGCGAATAAAGGCCGCGGCGGGGCGATTGTCAAGGCCCTCAAGGATCAGGTGGATAAGCGGAAAATCCCCGTCCTTATGTCTTACTCCCTCACCGGCATTGTCCGCGCGAAACCAATTACCGGGGAAGTCCTCGGGGTTGAGGTCTTGTACCGCAGGAAGAAGATCTACATCAAGTCAAACCGGGCGGTTATCCTGGCTACCGGAGGTTTTGGAGCCGATGTTACCATGCGCTCCAAATACAATCCCCGCCTGGACGCCGAAGTCCCCACGACGAACGTCCAGACAGCTACGGGCGAAGCGATCACCTATGCCGAGGATCTGGGAGCCGACGTCATTGGTATGGACTTCATCCAGCTTCT
Source organism: Syntrophales bacterium (assembly GCA_023231165.1). Classification (GTDB taxonomy): domain Bacteria; phylum Desulfobacterota; class Syntrophia; order Syntrophales; family UBA8958; genus UBA8958. The sequence goes on from JALNVY010000137.1 coordinate 558, forward strand.
CATTGCCTGTAACTTCTATACAAAACAATACGGCTCCCTGACCAACCTGGGCATTGACTCGGCCATCTTCGTCAATACGGGGGGGAAACGGTTCGTGGCTGAGGATTCCCGCCGCGATGTGATGGCCGAGGGGATTCTGAAGCAGCCGAAAAAGCTGCTCCTCTGGGTGGCTGACGACCGCTGCCAGAAACGCTTCAAGGCCGAAGATACGGAGAAGATCATAAAGGATGGTCTTGCCTTCCGGGCCGACACTCTGGAGGGGCTGGCAAAGATCCTGAAAGAGAAATTTGCCGTTCCCGAGGATGTTTTCCTGGCGACGGTCCGCAATTACAACGAATCGGTACAGAAGGGAAAGGATGAGGCCTTCGGGAAAAAAACGGCGAATCTCAAAACCATAGAAAAAGGACCTTTCTTTGCCAGTCCCACCCAAGCCGGCGTTCACCATACCATGGGCGGATTGCGCACCAAAGGAACAACAGGTCAGGTTCTGGACCGGTACGGAAAAATCATCCCCCGTCTTTATGCGGCGGGTGAGGTGACCGGCGGCGTCCATGGCACAAATCGCCTGGGCGGCAACGCGACGACGGACTGCATCGTCTTTGGCCGGTTGGCCGGAATTAGCGCGGCAAAGGAGAGGTAACGGGCCTTAAAAAGGAGTAGAAAAGAGGGGCCGGCCTCTTGAGGCCGGCCCCTCTTTTCTCAGCATTGCACCGGACCGGGCTGGCAGTCGCGCCCGTACGAGATCATAAGTTTCTATGTGATATCAAATATATACGCATCGTATTCTTGTCGGAAAAATATCAATGGGTAAGGGCGTCATCGGCTAAGGAATTCGACAGCCTGGAAGATGACTTTCCCATGCTCAAGGTCTCTCTCCAATGGAAGAAAACTGAGCGCACAAAGAGGGAATCATCGTGGCTGAGCAGGAAAACTTTGTCCGTGAAGCTGTTTCCTTTTCCGCAGCGGGACGCCGCCTTGCGGGGGAGATGATTCATCCCGGAGATGTCAGTCTGGAGGGATCTCCTCATCTTGTTTTTCTCCATGAGGGACTGGGCAGCGTCGGGCAATGGAAGGATTTCCCCCTGTCCCTCTGCAAAAGAACCAAGCTGCCGGCCCTGGTATTCGACCGCTGGGGTTACGGCAAGTCGGAACCATGCGATAAAATCGGTGATGTCAGGTATTTACATGAAGAAGCCCTGACTTCTCTTCCTCAAGTCCTGGCGCATTTCAGAATCGAAAGGGGCATCCTGGTAGGTCACAGTGACGGTGGTTCCATCGCCTTGATGTTTGCCGCCACCCACCCGGAAAAGGTATGTTGCCTGATGACCGAAGCCGCCCATGTCTTTGTGGAAGATGTCACCCTGGCGGGGATTCGCGAGGCCGTCGGGGTCTATAAAGATACGGACCTGAAAAGACGTCTGGCTAAATATCACGGCGACAAGACTGATCTTGTTTTCAAAAGATGGTCCGAGACCTGGCTTGCCCCTTCCTTCAGAGAATGGAATATTGAGAATTATCTCCCCAAAGTTAATTGCCCGGTCCTGGCCATTCAGGGGAAGGATGATCCCTACGGTACATCGGTCCAGATAGATGCCATTGTCCGGCAGGTATCTGGACCATCATCGGGGTTGATTATTCCCGATTGCGGGCACATCCCCCATTTCCAGGCCCGGGAAGTAGTCATACAGGCGATGACGGACTTTATTGTCGCATCATGCTTGATGGTTTAAAGGAGAAAAGATCGTGCAAATAACAGTTTTAAGCGGCAGCCCCAAAGGCGATGACAGCGTTACCCTGCAATACGTCCGTTACATGCAGAAGACCTTTCCTGATTATGATTACAATATCTTTCATGTGGCCCGTCAAATCAGGAAGCTGGAACGGGACGACAAGGCCCTTCAGGACATCGTGGACAAGATCGTCTTATCCGATGCGGTCATCTGGTGCTTTCCCCTGTATTATTGCCTGGTTTGTTCCCAGTATAAGCGTTTCATCGAACTTATTTTCGAAAGGAAAAAAGGAGAGGCATTCCGAAACAAGTACGCCGTTTCCCTCTCTACTTCGGTCCACTTCTTCGATCATACGGCCCACAATTATATCCACGGGATCTGCGACGATCTGGAGATGAAATACTTAGGCGGCTACTCCGCCGAAATGTACGATCTGGTACGGAGCAGGGAAAGGGCCCGCTTTGTCCAGTTTGCCGGCAACTTTCTCAAGTCCGTGGAAAGACAGGTTCCGGTGTCGAAGCAATTCCCGCCCCTTGTGAGCAGCGAATTTGTTTATGAACCCGGACCGGCTAGGCAGGCAGTAACGGCAGGAAATAAAAAGATACTGGTTCTCATGGACGAGGAAAAGGAATACGGCAATATCCGGAAGATGATCAAGGCCTTCCGGGGAAATTATGTTCATGACATTGAAGTGATCAGCCTTACCAGCATCGACATTAAAGGGGGCTGTCTGGGCTGCTGCCAGTGCGGCCTCGATAACGTCTGCCAGTATCAGGGTAAGGACGGCTATATCGATTTCTATAATGAGAAGGTCAAGACGGCGGATATAATCGTCTTTGCCGGCGAGATCCGGGACCGCTATCTGTCTTCCCGGTGGAAACAGTACTTTGACCGGTCATTTTTCAATACCCATATCCCGACCCTCAAAGATAAGCAGCTTGCTTTTCTCCTTTCCGGTCCTCTCGCACAACTACCCAATCTTCAGGAGATTCTTTCCGCCTATGCCCAGTTCCAGCAGGGCAATCTTGCCGGCATCGTGACGGATGAAGGCGAAGATTATATCTGCCTGGATGAGCTTCTTGGTGATCTGGCTGGTCGTCTCGTCGAGCTGGCCCAGCAGGGCTATGTCCATCCGATTAACTTCTTGGGGATAGGGGGGATGAAGATCTTTCGGGATGAAGTCTGGGGAATGTTGCGCCTCGTCTTCCAGTCCGATCACCGCTATTATAAGCAACACGGCTACTACGATTTTCCCCAGAAGGATTTCAAGACCCGACGGATGAACTTTTTCATGATGCTTATGACGAAAATACCTGCCTTCAAGAAAAAGTTTCTGAAGATGATCGAAAAAGAGATGGTCAAACCATTGAAGAACGTCGTTAAGAACAAGTGATCATACCCAAAGCTAAGCCCGATGCTCAAAATGAAGGATACTTTGATACATCCATTTTTCCGTCAGCGACGCCACCCCCCCCTCATATTTTATTTGACAATCTTCATGCTTTGATTTAACGCTGAACGCGTTCAGTTAATGATCGCGGTCAGCGTTTTCCCTTCCCTGATTTTCTACGGAGGATATTCTTCAGAGTTATGGGTGTCAGCGAAAGAAAGCTTAGAGAAAAAGAATCCCGCGTTAAGCAGATCAGGGACAGCGGGGCCGCTCTTTTTTACAAAAAAGGATATGTTGCTACGACCATTGAAGACATTGCCGCCGCGGCGGAGATCTCCAAGGGAACCATCTACCTTTATTTCAAGAGTAAAGACGATCTTTATTACAGCCTTGTCGAGCCATCATTGGACAAACTCTCGAAAAAACTGATCAAAATAGCGGGAAGGAAAGAAATTAACCCCGAGATCAGAATTAAAAATGTTGTCGATGCGACCTACGAATTCTACGATAAAGACCCCGATGCATACCATCTCGTATCACGCTACGAGGCCTCCATATTTTCCAATCTTCTTTCCAAGGACAAACTCGATCATCTTAAAGACCTGATGCGCTCCAATCTCAATCAGTTGGAAATAGTGATTTCCGACGGTGTCACAAAGGGGAGATTTCGTAAACTCGATCCCCGGATGACGTCGATAATTATTTGGAACACTTTTATGGGTATCATTCAGTTCCAGGAAAACAGGCTTGAAGAAGGAAAAACCGATTACCGCAGAACTACCATTGACGGCGCCGTAGAGATTATTCTCAGGGGCATCCGCAAGCGCTGAGATTACCGTCTGTTTTTCACACAAGACATGAATGTGGAATGAATATGGTCCCATTCGCTTCACCTCAACCCACAAATACATTACCCCCCAAGGGGTGATGGCTAAACACAAGAAAGGAGAAAAACGATGGTCGTAAAGAACAGTGTGGCCGTTGTCACCGGCGGCGCGTCAGGTCTGGGAGAGGCCTGTGTCCGGCATCTAAACGGCATGGGAGCAAAGGTGGCGATTTTTGATTTTGCCGTTGAGCGAGGAGAGAAAATCGCCGGCGAACTGGGGAGGGATGTAATATTTGCCCATACTGATGTTGCTGACGAGGCGGGGGTACAGGGGGCTGTCGAAAAGACTATCGATGCCTTCGGGGCCATACATATCGCCGTTAACTGCGCCGGCGGCGGTGTTCCCAAAAAGGTGCTGTCAAAAAGAGGTCCCATGCCGCTGGCTGATTTCACCCGTACCATTCAGATAAATCTTATCGGCACCTTCAACGTGATCAGGCTGGTCATCGAACAGATAGTAAAAAACGAGCCCCAGACCGACGGTGAAAAAGGCGTTATCATTAATACGGCTTCCGTAGCCGCTTTCGACGGCCAGATCGGCCAGGCGGATTACAGTGCCTCCAAAGGAGGCATCGTGGGGATGACCCTGCCCATTGCGAGAGAATGCGCCGAGTACGGGATCCGGGTCATGACTATTGCCCCCGGTCTGTTCAATACCCCCTTGCTCCACAGCCTGCCGGAGGCGGCCCGGGAATCCTTGGGCAAGATGGTCCCCTTTCCCCAGCGCCTTGGTAACCCGGAGGAATATGCCCACCTGGTCCAGCATATCATTGAGAACCGGATGTTGAACGGCGAGGTGATCAGGCTGGACGGGGCTATACGCATGGCGGCGAAATAGTTATGGTGCCGATGGGGCAATGGTGAGAAACCTGTTTACGGAGGAACACACGATCTTCAGGGATGCCTTTGGGCGGTATCTCGAACGGGAGGTCGTTCCCCATTATGAAAAGTGGGAAGAGGAGGGGATCGTACCCTGCGTAATGTGGAAAAAGATGGGATGGCACAGTCAGGATACGGCGGAACTCATCTTTGCGGATTGCCGGGTGCCCGGATGTCAGGGTGATCCCCATCTTCGCGGGCTCGACGGAGGTGATGAAGGTGATTGTGGGCCGGATGATGGGGCTCTAGAGTTCATTTACAAAAGGAAGCCATCCGGTTTTGCCGGTGGCGGTTCATTACGAAAGGAGACATAAATCAGTGGGAAAACAAGATGATATCGTAATTGTCAGCGCCGTGAGAACCCCTTTCAGCCGTTTTGATTCCGCCATGGCTGATATTGCCAGTATCGACCTTGCGGTCATGGTTATGAAGGAGGTCATCCAAAGGGTGGGCGTCAAGGCAGAAGAAGTAAATGAAATAAACTACGGATGCTGTGTCATGGCGGAAATGGCGCTGGAGACGGACATCCCGGCCCGCCAGGCCTCGCTCCTCGCCGGCTTCCCCCCGGAGATCATGTCCGTAACTCTGGACCGGGCCTGCTGTTCCTCGATGACGGCGCTTCGCATGGGCTACCGGGCCATCAAAGTGGGTGATGCGGGGGTCTGTATGGCCGTAGGCTCTGAAAACATGCCGCGGACGCCGCACCTAGCGCCGGGATTGCGCAAAGGCGTGCGTCTTGGTCATATTAAGCTGGTGGACAACCTCTTTGAGCTTGGCTACGGAGCCAAGGGATTTTCACCGGTGGCCGTGGATGCCGGCGAAGTGGCCATGGAGTATGGCGTCACCCGGGAGATGCAGGATGAATGGGCCGTGCGGACCCAGGAACGTTATGGAGAAGCCTTTGCCGCAGGAAAGCTGAAAATCGGCGAAGAACTCATGCCCGTAATTATCCCGCAAAGGAAGGGTGATCCGATTGTCATCGAACGGGACGAATCGCCCCGGAAAACAACTTTAGAAGCCCTGGCAAAACTGAAGCCCATCTATGGCAGCCCCACGGTTACGGCGGGCAATGCGCCTCCCCTCAGCGCCGGGGCCGGGGCCATCCTCTACATGACGCGGAAAGAGGCG
>JALNVY010000138.1 GCA_023231165.1 Syntrophales bacterium
AAAATCAAATATTTCACCATGATTTAGGGGACGAATTAGGTGTTGACCCGCCGGATCAGGTAATACGCCGCAACACTGAAAAGCAGGTTGGGAATCCATGCCGCCAGCAGGGGGTAAAGGGTTCCCGACCGGCCGAGGGAAAGGGAGAAGGCAAACACCAGCCAATAGGAAAAGCCGATAATAACCCCGGCGCCGACGCTTTGCGCCACACCGCCGCTGCGCTCCGAGCGCAGAGAAAAGCTGATCCCGATTACCAGCAGGATGATGCTGACAAAACTGAAAGCAAGTTTCCCATGCAGATCCACCAGATAGCGTGTCATATCATACCCTTCGGATTGCAGTTTGCGAATATACGGATACAGTTCAAAAAATCCCATTTTGTCGGCTTCCTTTTGAACCTTCTTGAAGTCTGCCGGTTTTTCCGGAAGATTTATGGCTCGGGACGATAATTTTTCCAGCTTGGGGAATCCGCCCCCATCTGCCATCGAGGCGATCAGTACATTCTGAAAGATCCATTTTCCTTCCTGCCACTGCGCTTTTTCTGCATCAATTCTTTGAAGCAAGCGGAATTTGGGATCAAAATAGTAAATCGTGATTCCATGGAGAGCATTGTTTTCTGCATCGAACATGCGGAAATTATATATGGCTTGATTCCCCCGGTACCAGATTTCATTCTGTTTGAACATCCCCATGGATTCCTGTTTCTGGACCTCCACCAGGCGGATGTATTCGGCCTTCTGGAAGGACCGGGGTGTAATGAACTCGCTGAACAGAAAAAGAACTATACTGACGATGATACAAATGATGAGCAGAGGGAAAGCGAGGCGATAAAGACTCACCCCGTTGGCCTTGACGGCCACAATCTCGTTGTTCTTAGACAGGGCGCCGAAGGTCATGAGCGTTGCCAGGAGAATGACGGCCGGGGTCGTCTGAGAAACGATCGTGGGGATCATGAAAAAGAAATGCGACGCCATCTGGATAATAGTGGCGTTATTGCTTATAAACATACGGATTTTACCGAAAAAATCGATGATCAGATAGATCGAAATGATGGATAGGAGAATGAGAAAGAACAACTTAAGGTATTCCTTGATAATATAGCGGTCCAGGATTTTCATAGCTCAATAATCATTTGACTGTCTTGGAAAAGTTCGGCCATAGGGGTTTCTCTTCCGCCGCCCGGTAGAATAGATAAATTCCCACGATTCCGAGCAGGATATTAGGGGTCCACGTGCCGATAAAAGGTGTCAACTGCCCCGTTTCCGCAAGGGCTTCCCCTCCCAGACGAATGAGGTAGTAGGCGAGGACCACCGCCAGGCCGATGGAAAATCCCCAGAACTTAGCTGTACGGTGCTTCCGGATGCCCAGGGGGATGCCGAGAATGCAGAAAACCAGCGTGGAAACGGGAATAGCGAGTTTCTTCTGGATCTCGATTGCCAATTCCCGGAGATCCGTATCTTTGATCTTTTTATCCTGCATGCGCTTAAATATTTCCATAGTGGTCATTTCCGTACTTGCCTTGGTTTTGGCTTTCTCTTCTGTCATCGCCGCACCCAGGTCCAGTTTGATATCATAGCGGGCAAAGTCCATCTTACGGTAATTTTTCAAACTCCGGTCCACACTGTGGGTGGCTCCATTTTCTATACGTAACGTGACGGTCATCTCATTGGGGTTGGCGACAAGGTAGGCCCTGGTGGCGATGATGGTGGACGGTTCTTCTTTGTCGCGGGTATCGGAGATAAGCACCCCTTCCATATAATCTCCGCTGACGGGTATCTTGTCAGCGTACAGAAGGATTCCCTTGAAGTCATCGTTGAAGACTTTTTCTTTGATACCGGCACTGGCCTTTTGCCGGGCGACGCTGAAAAGCAGGAGCTTGGTAGCGTAGTTACCCTGAGGGACAAGAAAATAACTTGTCACCGCCGTCAGGAAAAAGGTTACAACGGTGGCAAGGATAATGGGTTTGGAAATCTCGTAGAGACTTATTCCCGACGCCTTCATGACGATGAGCTCATTGTCGCTGGAAAGCCGGCCAAGGCCCATCATAATGGCCACAAAAAGGGAAATGGGAATAGTGAACAGGAGAAAGGAAGGCATCAGGTAAATGATCATCAGCACTATATCGAATATGCGGATGCCCTTGTTGACCATGAGATCCATGAGCTGGAGGATCTTTCCCATGAGCAGGACGAAGGTCAGAATGAAGAGGATCATGAAAAAGGGGAAGACGATCTCTTTCAGGATATAGCGATGGATGATCTTTTTCATGATCCTCAATGTTTACATCATAAGTTTCAAAGGTTCTATGTATTCGGGGTCTTCCTTGTCCATGATTTCGATGATGTGTTTGTGCATACGTCTTTTCATCTCTCCGAAAATAGCTCTTTTTTTCTTGAAGGTCTTGGCGAAGGCCACGGATTCCTTCATCAGTTCGTCTTGATCGGCGCAGGCCTTGATGATGATGTGGTGCTCTTCCAATTCCTTGGCTCCCATGCGCTTGCCACTGAATACCGCTTCTTCGAACTTGTAATAGGGCAGGGCCTTTTTCAGGAGGGCAAACATACCCGGCAGGAAAGGGATGCTGATATCCACTTCGGGAAAACAGAAGAAGCCCTTGTCCGATCTCATGAAGCGGAAATCGCAGGCGCAGGCCATGATGCTGCCGTCGCCGAAGGCATGACCGTTGAGGGCGGCGACGACCGGCATGGGGGAGAGAAGGATTTTCTTGAAGATTTTATTCAGTCCGTACATAAAGTCTTTGATGGCCTGGAAGTCCTTCTTGTTGAAAACATCCAGCAGCCAGGGCAGGTCGATTCCCTGGGACCAGTTCTTGGGGTCGTTGGAGGCAATAATGACCGCTGTGATGTCTGCGTCTGCCTCAATTTCGTCGAAGGCTTTTAGAATGGCCTCGATAAACATCGGATTGTGCCTGTTTTCGCCGTTAGTCATGGTAATGATTGCGACGTTTTCGTCTTTTGCCCATTCCAGTATCGCCATAGCATATTCCTCCATGAGGTAGTTTTTGGTAGCCGGCCATTGTGCATTCCTGAGGCTGACCGTCAGTTAGCACAATAGGCTTGATAATTCAATCGGCTTAATGGCGACAATCCATTTGACAATTTACACCCCAAAGGGTAGAGGCTTGGCATGAAAGTTCTGTGAAAGTAATATCCGATGAAGATTAAAACACTTGTGATGTTGATTTGTTTAGTGTCATTCGGAGTCGCCGATGCGCGCGAAATCAAGGCCAAAAAAACAATCACGCAGAGCAACTACGTGGCAACGAACCAGTATTACTCCAATCTGATTTCGGGGGCGATTCCCAGCGTCGCAGAGCTTAATCTATTCGCAAACATGTTACCCAAAGGCGGCGATATCCATCATCATTATTCGGGAGCGATCTATGCCGAGACTTATCTGGATTGGGTAGGGAAAAAGAATTACTGCATTTACCGTGAAAGCGATAAGCAGCTGAAAGTTGAAAAATATCGCATCGAAACCAGGCCGGCAGCCGACCTTGCGGAAGGGGCAGGCAAAATATGCGTCAGCGCCGATACGGTCCGAAAAGACAATGCTTTCTACCGGGAATTACTCATGCGCTGGTCTGACAAGGACTTCGGTAACCACTTTCACGAGCAATCACCACCGGACCAACATTTTTTCGACACCTTCGGCTTTCTTGATCCCCTTTCTCACTCCGCATACCAGGAGGGTTTACAGATCCTCAAAGAGCGCGCCAAGGCCGAGAATGTTCAGTATATAGAGACGATGTTGGAAAAATCTCCCGATATCGATAATCCGGTCCTGGCTAAAAAAATTAACGGCCTGACAGCCGACGCCACCGATGATGATATTGAAGTTGTCCTAAATGAATATTCTGACTTCATGGATGGCGATGCCGCTATCAAGGCGAAGATCGACAACTACGTCAAAATCCTGGAAGAGGCGGCTGCGGACATCGATGACGCAGCTTTCAGACTCCGCTTTCAGGCCTATGTATCTCGCAACAATGATCCCGCCAAGGTATTCTCAAGCTTGTATTCCGCCTTTGCCGCCGCGAAGGAAAGTAACCTTATTGTCGGGGTCAACATTGTCGGCCCGGAAAACGGCCATGTCGCAATGCGTGACTACTCGCTCCACATGCAGATGTTTCGAGTTTTGAATCAGCGCTTTCCCGGCGTGAAACTCTCCCTCCATGCCGGCGAGCTGGTACTGGGAATGGTTCGGCCTGAAGGCTTGAAGAGCCATATCCGTGAAGCCGTAGAGATCGCTTTGGCGGACCGGATCGGGCATGGCGTCGATATTGCGCATGAGACAGATCCCGACGAGCTGCTGGATGTGCTGAAAGAGCGCAAGGTCGCGATTGAGGTGAACCTGACCAGTAACGATTTTATCCTCGGGGTGAAAAACGAGGCTCATCCGGTGCAGTTGTATCGCTATCATAACGTGCCATTTGTCATATCCACTGATGATCCCGGCGTGTCACGCAACAATTTGAGCGGTGAATACCTATTATTTATAAGCCGCTACAAGCCTTCCTACGAAGAACTTAAAAGGGTGGTTTACAACAGCATCCGTTACTCCTTCTTGAGCGAGAGCGATAAACTTGTTGAGTTTAAATCATTGGATAAACGCTTCGCTGAGTTTGAAGCCAAGATTGATAAGCTGGCGAGTTCCGGGCGGATAAGCAGCGCCGCTGTTCGTAAGAGCGCCAATGCCCAAACGAGTGCCGGCGCCCGCAAGAGCAAGGGCCGTGGCCGTTAGCCCGACCTTGTCAAGGGGCCGATAAACGATCAGTCGATCTAAATGCTTTATTTCCGGCTGATCAGCCACAAGATAAGAGTAAGGATCACACTGGCGAGGATGCTGGTCGTGAGAGGAAAATAGAAGGTAAACTTTTCTCCCTTGAAGAAAAGATCCCCGGGGAGCTTGCCGATCCAGGGGATCTTCCCCCCGATCATCATGAGCAGACCAATGCCGGCGATGACTATGCCGATGATCAGAAATATCTTACCGAACTGCGAGAAATCGTTCATCCCTGCGCAACCTCAATTTTCGAGATACAAGCGCAGACTTTTCAAGCTCCCCATGCGCCGCTTTTAACCTCGACGGGCTGTATCATCCCATCTACCACTGCCAGAAAGTCCACCTCGGCACTGCTGCTCTTTGCATATCTGTCCCAATAATAAAGCTCATCTTGCTGGAAAATAAGCATTTCCTGCCCTACAATCTGTTTTGCCCGACGCCTGGAGGAGGTCGTCCGTCCCCCGGCGGAGATCGTGCATACAGTTGGCCAGGTCCGCCTTTTCATCCTCGCTCCAATCCTGCCAGGCAAGATTCACAATTTATTTATGATTCCATAAATAAATTTATGGGGATATTGGCGCTAAATATATATAAAGTCAAGACCTTCTTACTATAGATCTTATAGATTTGTGGCCAATATTCATTGACATACATAACGGCGTTTTTTATACTCCCACCGACAATAAGAAACGCCTTATCAACCGGTAAAAGCATCAAGGGAAATAAATGGCCCCGCTACCTCTGACTTATGCCTTTGCGATCACGATTCTCAGCATTATTATCCTGTTGGGGGGCTTGATCTACTACTGCCGGAAACTGGGCCGGAGCCGCCGCGCCTTTCAGGAACTGGCCCAGCGTTTCCAAGGTGCGACCTTTCAAAAATCTATGTTCCGTGGCGACCTCATCAGAGGTCAGCACGGCGGCATTGCCTTTACCTGCCGCTACTTCATGGGCTCCAGGAACAACCCTCCCTCCCTGACGATACAGGTTAGTGTCTCCTGTCCGGCAAAACTCACCATCCGGAGGGAGGCCTGGTACGACCGGTTCGCCACACGGATCGGGTTAGTGGCGGAACTCCGGACGGGCGACCTTGGTTTTGATCAGGCCTATTTCTTCGACACCGACCGGGAGGACATTTATCGGCACTACCTCTCGGAGGAGGCGAAAAGGCGTGAGATCGACGCGCTCTTCGGCCTCGGGTTCCCCGTCCGAGAAATCGCCTTTCGGAAGCAGGACCTCCGGATCGTCCTCTCACCGATCAAAGGGGACGAAATAGCATCCATCCCCGCGGAGAAATACCTGGAGGCCCTGCTGGATATTTCCGCCGGGCTTTCCTCAGGGGGTTATCCGGCATCATTTGCCTCCCAACTTTTTCCGGGCAGTTCCCGGCCTCCAATTCCCCGTGTCAAATTGGTGTTCCTGTTTATCGCCAACGGGCTCTTCATCCTGGGCGGCGCCGTCGCCCTCGCGTACGGGATGCATCGATACGAGCCCCTGGGAAACGGCCTGATCGTAAAGTCCCTGGCCCTTTCCGCTCCGGCTGCGCTTGTGTTTCTCATCCTCGTGCTTCGCTGGATTAAGGGCCGTTCGTCATCCCACCGCCTTTTTTTGTTCGTTTTGATCCTCTCCTTCATTGGTTTCCCTCTGATCATGACCGGCGGCGCCATAATGACTAACGGCTTTCTGGACCCGGGGAGCGAAACTTTCCATCAGGTTCCTGTGACAGATCATTATTATCGCCAGAACAAGAATA